>NZ_JBAEER010000085.1:0-16443 GCF_056207615.1 Candidatus Cryptobacteroides sp.
TGATCAGGTTGCTCGCTGATACGGGGGTGCTGTAGGTCTTTGAGAGATGGGCGGCAATGTCTTGGCGCGCCTCGGGAATGCCAAAAGGCGTTGAGTAGGCATGCAGCTGAGTAGGGGGAAGCTCTAGGAGTTCCTTCACCGTCTGTTTCAGCAGGTCAGGAGCTGGATTTGACGGGTTGCCTGCCGTGAAATCCATGACGGCGTCGGCTCCGATTTTCGCGGCGTCCTCCATGGCAGCCGCATGGGCCTGCCAGATAACGCTCTTGCCGGAAACTACGCGTTCGGCGATTGCATCGGCTGCAGCTTCTGAAGAAGTGCATCCTGTTCCAACAAGCAGCTGAGAGCCCAGAAGATGGCGATGGTGATGTACCCGGTGGTGCGAATCCTCAAGAACTACAACAGCATGACGGAGATGTGCCGCGCCATCATACGCGTGACCACCGAGGGATACTCGAAGAAGTACCTCAA
Source organism: Candidatus Cryptobacteroides sp. (assembly GCF_056207615.1). Classification (NCBI taxonomy): domain Bacteria; kingdom Pseudomonadati; phylum Bacteroidota; class Bacteroidia; order Bacteroidales; genus Candidatus Cryptobacteroides; species Candidatus Cryptobacteroides sp. The sequence goes on from NZ_JBAEER010000085.1 coordinate 469, forward strand.
TCCGTCAGATATCATGAAGCTCGCTCGCTGAGACGGCTGATCTATCTGCGACTTTCGATGATCTTGCGAAGCTCGGCCTCGTACTGCTCCGCGTTCTGGAATACTATTCCTTCCATACCGACCCTGCGGCCGCCTTCGATATTGACAGGGCGGTCGTCGGTGAATACGCACTCCTCTGGCTTGAGACCATAGCGTTCAAAGAGTATGTTGTAGATTTCTGGCTCTGGCTTGACCACCTTCTCTTCGGATGAGATAACGCGTCCGTCGAGGAGCCTGAAGATGTCGTACTGGGCCATGGTAAGGTGGACCTTGCTGCACCAGTTGGTGAGTCCGTAGAGCTTGTAGCCCTCAGCCTTGAGCTTGGTGAGAAGTTCCCTCATACCCTTGGTCTCTCCGATCACGATGTCGGGGTAGTTCTCCTTGAACATCATCATCTCCGGGAGGAAGTCCGGATTCTCGGCAAGCACTTCGCCCATTATGTCGTCGATTGGCTGCTCCTCACGGTCCATTCGCTCCTGGAATTCAGGGGTGTTGAATACCTTTGCGAAGGCCATGCATCTTTCCCTGTCGGGGATATGGCGCTTGAAGAATCCTTCGAAGCTGTAGTCGACCAGCACCATGCCGAAGTCGAATATGAGGTTCTTTATCATCGTTCGTTATTTTTTTCGCCGCGAAGATACTAAAATCTTGTCGATCTTCCGTTTGCACCTTTGCTCCTGTCGGGAGATTTCACGGTCAAATCGGTCTCCGAAATACTCTCTGAAGTCCTGCATGGACTTCAGCATCCTGTTTAGCTCTGAGATGCCGAATTCGGGGTTGCTCCTTGTATGCGACATATATCCTCCCGAGAGTACCCTGTAGCAGGACATCTCGTCCTGAACCATCCTTCCGTTTCCGTGTATCAGGCAGGTGAGCATCACGCCAAGGTCTCCGTAAGGGAGGTTGCGAAGAAGCGTGCTCTTCAATTCTTCCTTCTTTCTTGCCATGGATGACCGGAAGAAGAAGGAACTCGTCTGGAAAGTGCTATGTCCCTTTCCGAACTTCATCCTCATAAGATCCTCCAGCTTGATCTCACTGCTCCTGAACCGGAAGAACTTTGGAACCGTGCTCATCATCCTGCTCCCGTCAGCCTTGATTTTCCTTACCCTTCCGAAGCACATCGTGCATCCCGGATGTGCCTCGAGCTGGTCATGCTGCTTCTGCAGCTTCAGCGGATCTGTCCAGAAGTCATCACCTTCGCAGAGTGCGATGTATTCGGCCTCCTTCTCGTATGGCTCGGTATAGACCGTCGTCGACTTTCCCTTGGAGTAGTGGTTCTCGGCCAGATAGATGCCTTTGATGATATCAGGATACTTCTCTTCATACTTCCGGATAATCTCCACGTTGCCGTCAGTGCTGCAGTCGTCAATCACCAACACGAGGAAAGGGAAATCAGTCTTCTGTATCACAAAACCTCGGAGAGCCTGCTCAATGAATCTCTCATGGTTGTATGTGTAACACTTTACGAGTACTTTCATGGCCTGATAAGTCTGATAACAGTCTCAATGTCCTCTTCCGTGAGCTGATGGTGTATCGGAAGACATATCACCGAATCCGCCAGGCTACGTGCGACCGGAAGGTTCTCAGGGTTTGCGGACGGAAGCCCGGAATATGGATGGAAGTCGGTTATCAACGGGTAGAAGTAGCGCCTGCCGTACACTCCGCCAGCCTTCATCTTCTCGTAGAGCTCGTCTCGTGACATCCCGTAGCCGCTCTCTACAAAGACAGGGAAGTATGAATAGTTGCTCCTGATACCTTTCTGCTCTTCAGGTATCCTGATCCCATCAATGCCGGCAAGGGCCTCCCTGTATCGCGAAGCGACCTGCTGGCGGCGGGCAATCGCGTCCCGGACCTTGCGGAGGGTGATGAGTCCGTATGCGGCTCGCATCTCATCCATCTTTGAGTTGATTCCGACCTCCGAAATTGTCACCTCGTCTTCATATCCGAAATTGCGCATCAGGTCGGCCGCGTTCTTGATCTGGCTGTCTTTGGTCACCAGCGCACCGCCTTCCACCGTGTTGTAGAGCTTCGTGGCATGGAAGGACAAGGTGGAAATGTCACCCTCAGTCAGGATGCTTCGTCCGTCTTTTTCCACTCCGAATGCATGTGCGGCATCATATATGACCTTAAGACTGTGGCGCTGGGCAATTTCCTCTATCCTTGCTGTGTCGCAGACGTTACCGTACACATGCACGGCAATGATTGCGCTCGTACGGGGAGTGATTGCTTCCTCGATCTTCTCGGGATCGATGCAACCGGTGACGGGGTCTACGTCGACAAAGACTGGCTTGAGACCGCTCCACCAGATGGCGTGCGATGTCGCGATGAAGGAATATGGCGTAGTGATGATCTCTCCAGTGAGCCCCAGAATCTTGATTGCAGCGAGCAGGGGCAGGGTGCCATTTGCGTAAAGGCTCAGGTATGGGACCTTCAGATGCTGGGACAGATCATGCTCGAGCCTCTCGTGAAGGGGACCGCAGTTGGTGATCATCTCTCTTTGCCATACTTCCCTGAGCAGCTCATGGAGCTCGTCGAGGTCAGGCAGAAGGGGAGTCGTAACTTTAATCATACTCATTTTTCAATAAGACTGTACTGCTTGAGCATCTGGGAAATCTGCTCCTTGGAGTTGAACATCATCACGTCGATTATCGATAGTCCAGGCACGAACTTTTCCGTACGCTGAGGATATGCCGGAAGCTGCGAACTTATGAACTTGAGCGTAATTCCATGTTTCATGAATTCATCATAGCTGTAAAGCTCCTGTCCGCCCACTGCGTTGATGTAGGTGTCGGCACCGGTGAGGCGGCAGTACTCATATATCCTGTCCTCCTTCTTCAGCCTTCCGTAGGTATCGAAGTCCGAGGTCTTTGCTATCCTTGTGGTTATGCCTATGCTCTTACATATCTCTTCGATGGAATTGGTGAGGAATGCTGACAGGTTTCGCTCCGGGTAGCCGAGTATTCCTTCCATCAGTCCCATCGTTTCGTCGTAGAAGGGGGCCTTGCAATAGTTATGGCTCAGTATGTTCAGTATCTGGGATGCCTTGACGTCGGCTATTTCCAGCTCGGAGATGAGCCTGTTGGGGCTTGCTCCCTTGATGCTGATTCCAATATATGTCGGCTCTCCTCCGACCAGGACGCGGTTACGACCTATCCATCCGTGACGTATATAGTTGTAGTCATCACCGACGAGGAAGAGGTCTGCAGAGTCAATCAACTGCCAGTATGCGAGATACGGCATGAAGTATGGCTGATTGGCGGAGAGTATCATAGTAGATGTCCTTTTTCTATCATGCTCATGTCGGAACTGTGCACGACGCTCATCTTTCGGTCGTCGACCTTGTTCGTCACAGGCGCACTGGATGCACGTACCATTCCTGAATCGTAGTATTTGTCATCTATGCACAGCATCATTCCGCAGATGTATTCGTCAAAATGTTGACCTTCCCAGTCCTGAGGGAAGGTCCTCTGTTCCACGAAAGGCTGCAGGATGAAACCGCTCATATCCTTGCTCTCCCAGATCTCCTTCCATTCCTCTTCGGAAGTCATGCATCCTGCATATACGTCCTCGCTCTTCCCGAGCATGTAAGGTTTCAAGATATACTTGTCCTTGTGCGCCCTGGCGTCAGCGAATGCCTCTGTATCAGAAGATAGATAGGTCATTATTGCATGACTGCGCAGGAAGTCTGCCTCTTCCGGGGAAAGAAAACGCTCCGTGAAGCTGTCCTCGAACCAGAGTCTCATGAATCTCTTGTCGTGAAGCAGGAGGATGGTACGCAAGTCGTTGATCATTCCCGAGTCCACGAGAGCCTTAAGAGTGTCCATGCTGTATGACATCAGGTCATGCTGGTTCAGAGCACTGAGGATGCATTTGCCTTCCCATGCACTTCTGTTGGCCTCGACTTCGTCTGCCTCAAGTATGGTGACCTTCTTCCCGAATCTCTCGTAGAGAGGCTTGTACATGGCTATGGCACTGGTCTTGTCGGCGCTCTTCAGCACGAAGATTTCGTCCTTGTCTCCCGGAAGATCGAGTATGTGAGCGATGACTTCCTCATATCTGGAAGCTCCCTGACCGTATCTGGCGGCATCGCATTCAGCATAGTAGCTCATGAACAGTCCGTGCCCAAAGAAACGGCTGGTTATCTCGCAGATGAGTATGTCTCCCTGCGAAGATACGATCCAGTCTGGACGCCATGCCCCTGCGCGGAAAGGCTTCGTACTCTGATAGTCGAGAATCTCCATCTCTTTAGGGGAGAGCCGGAGATATGGGTCGGTAAACTCTATGTAGTTGAGGGCGAGATATTCACAGGCCTTGTACAGCACGCGGTGGAGCTGTGTCAGCTCCTCGCGCCTCTGGTCTGTTATGACAAGCGGCTTCGAATGGTACCACTTGAGGAAGTAGTCCCTACGTGCGCCCCAAAGTTCATTGCATACCTCCGACAGACTACTCATTTCCCTTGAAGAGTCGCGATTGATAGCCAAGACACTGGAAACCATTGTCGTTGATGATGGGGATCATCGACGGAGAGATCTCGAGCTGTTTCCTTACCCAGAAGCAGATGCTGGTGGTCATGCCGAGGCTCTTTGTGATTTCCATGATGTGATCAAGTTCCTTGACGCAGAGAGCTCTGTCCGGTGCCGTGCGACCGCGCTGCTTGCGATGGTCTGCATTTGATGGCATGATATAGTCCTGGTACAACGACTTCTCAAGATTCTTGTCGAAATAGCCCAGACACTGACCGAGCATGGCAAGATTCTCCATGCATGCGGTAAGGAACTCCGGCTTGTAGTTCACGATGCCGGCGTCGCGGAGCTTTGTGAAGAAATCTCTGATATGCTCGTCCGTGAGGTATGGCGTGAAGATAGGCTGGACGAGAGCTGAGTTAGCGAGTATTCCATGCTCCTGGCACAACTTCACGGCTTTGAGCCTTTCCTCGATAGGTGCGGCATTCGGCTCGAGTATGTCCCTGAATTCCGTCGGCATGATCGAGACGCTGGTGTTGAACTGCATCTTGTCCTTGAGCTGCGCGAAAAGGTCAATCACGGTCTCTCCATTGTATTCTGTCAGCAGATGCTTTGCACCAGCCTTGCTCGCAATGAAAAGCCTCGCGTTGGAATTAGGATGTTTCTTGAAATGATCGATGAACTCATGGAGTATGCGATGTGCGATTCCTGTCTGGAGCGTAGGCTCCTGCAGCGCCTCAGTCTTTGGCGAGAAATAATAGTAGTGGTTCCAGTTCTTGCCTTTGCTGAGCTCTACGATCTGCTGCTCGATCTCTCTCTTCCTCTGAGGAGCTTCCTCGATCGCCTGGGCTAGTTCCCTGAGAAGCCTGTTACGCTCGATGAGATCTTCCTTAGTGACAGGAGTCGATACGTCTCCGTTCATCTCTTCGAGGAGCTTTCTGACATAGAGGTGATAATTGTCATACGCTACGAGCTCCTGCTCGTGTACACCATCGGTGACAAGACAGTACTGGCAGCCTACATAGCATCCGCGTACTGGATTGACCTCGAAAGTGAGGGTAGGACAACGTCCTGTATAGTTGTGTATCTCGGTCTCTATCTTGTCTGGATCGCAGTCTTCTATGGTCACATGAGGTCGTGGAATCACTGTCTTGGCTTTGAGGCGCTCGACGAAGATATGTGAGCCCTTTTCCAACGCCTCGATAGTCTGGTCCGAGGCATCCGTGTCAACTCCAAGTCCTTTGAGGTATTCCCTTCCTACAATTACTGGCTTGAAGCCTTCCATCGAATAGATGTTGTTGTTCTTGTCGTAGAGGTTATCTAGTATCTTAATCATATCAAATTTCGTTCTGAGTTTTATGAAATCAGGTGAAATATATGATAAAGATAAGGCAATTATGGGAGATATACAAAAAAGATACGCCTATAGGACAAGCGTCATCTTTATGTGGGGAATGCCGTCGAGGATGAAGGAATCCGAAGACTGGCGGAAGCCGACGCCTTCGTAGAAACCCTTGGCGTATTCCTGGGCCTCGATGTCGATACGCTTGGCATCGAAATGCTTCTGAGCGGCTTCGATGGCTGCAAGCATGATCTGCTTGCCGTAACCCTTCCCACGCTCGGTGGTGATGACCCTGCCGATCGATATCTCTACCATGTGGGAGCCTGCAGGGCAGACCCTGCAAAGGGCCTTGGTCACGCCGTCGACCTCCGACCAGAGGTGAATCGCCGTCTGGTCGTCTCCGTCGAGGTCCTGATAAACGCAGTCCTGCTCCACGACGAACACCTCTGCACGCACTCTCAGGAGTTCGTAGAGCTCGTCGATGGTCAATTCATGGAAGGGCTTGATGTGGATGCTTGCGCTCTCCATCTTACTGTCTATTTGTTCTCCTGATTTCTCAGACATGCAGGCAACTTTCCATGTTCCCTGTGGTGAGCGACGCATGCGCAGCATTTTCCATGACGAGGGCAATCCTTAGGGCATGGGCAATCGATAGCTGGGTTGTGTGCGCATACAGGCTTAAGTTCGGTAGTATTGTTCTCCATTTCTATTGCGTTTGATAGGTTAATTCTCAAATGTACGAAATAGTTCCGAAAAGAACTATATTTGTATCAAACCAGATACACCTAAGCACCATGAAATCAAATATCAGGAAATTTGCGGTCCTTTTTGCAGTAGTCGTTGCCGCTCTTGCGGTGTCTTGCAAGCAGAAGGAAGCGAAGGACATTGACTATGTATATATCAATCCAGCATACTTCAAGTCGGTTGTATATCACATCGATTCCTGCATGACCGCGATTGCCAATGAGCCGCTTGACCCGAATGTCGCCCTGAGCGAAGAAGATATGAATGCAGTGGGTCAGGCAACCGATTCAGCAGCTCTCGCATGGACCCATTTCAGGGACCTCTGCTACGACGGCCAGTTCAAGGATGCATACAATTTCTACTCGACCGGCGACAATTCCGGCAGTTTCATCATCTATCTCAAGCACTCGACCTATCGCTATATCTTCTACGATCAGGTCATCGGTCCTATGATCTATGAATTCGAGCCGAAGGAACGTGCGGACGAAGTGTATCTTGGTCTTCTTTCTCTCGAGTATTCACTGGAGAGCCTCACGATGCATTATGCAGTGGGGGATACCGAGTACATCCCTGAGACCTTCCCGTCCATTGCCGTGGATTATGGCCAGATGCTGGCCGCTAATGGCAAGATCGATGAGGCGTTCGAACTCGTGGACGACTATGCCTATGCGATGAACGGTCTCAGCGGGAATCCGGCGTATGCGAACCTCAGCGTAGCTGTCTTTGCTGCGTCACTCTATCGTAGCTACGGCGCAATCGACAACGCCATCGCAGTGCTCGAGGAGTACAAGGAGTTCACCCAGAACAATCTGGATCCAGAGGTCGATCCAGCAGACTATGAGCATTACTTCGCTGTCGTTGACAACGCCATCAAGACCTTCCGCGAGCAGCAGTAAGCTTTATTTCTTAGAGAATCTTCTCCAGAGGATGATGGCGATGTGGCAGCCGAACAAGGCGATCAACCATCCGAGGAAAGCTCCGAAGAGTATGTCTCCGACATAGTGCTTGGCGAGGAATACTCTGCTCAGAGAGATGAGCACAGCCCATACGCAGAGGACGCAGGTGGCCCATCTTACCACGACTGCGTCTTTTGTGTTTATTGCGTCAGACGCTACCTGCTCTCCTGAGGACTTGAAACAGTGATGATGGTGTCCTTGAGTATGACCGTCGAGACTGCCTCTGAGATGGGCATGGAAGAAGAATGCCACGCAGGTGAGGAATCCGAAAGCATTTGCTGCATGGGCGGACGGAAATCCATAGATATGCCTGGCAGATGCAGGAATAGGAAGGTGGAGACCTCTTTCGAGCATGATAGGGTCATTGCCGGGACGCAACCTCGCGATGCCGTCCTTGATGATATTGCAGATCTGGTCCTCGATTCCGAGGATGATGGCAGTCGTAAGAAGCATGAGCAGAGCCTTCTTCCATCCGAGTTTCCAGAACATGATTCCGAGTATGATGATGTATATCACGGCAGTCGTGAACCTGTCGGACAGGAATATCCAGAATGCGTCACTGGCAGGGCAGTGCAGGCTGTTGATGGCAAGTGAAATGGTTCTATCTAATTCTCCCATATCCATAAGTATGATTTCGGTTTAACTTAATGTCTTGAGAACTTTCTCTATCAGGCGCTGGCCGTGCGGCAGGAAGAATCCTGCAACGGGTCCGACAAGGAACGCACAGATCAATGTCCCGACGCCGAACGATCCTCCGAATGCGAATCCGAGAGCGATGAAAACGCAGTCAACCACTATGCGCACCACGGAGAAAGGCTTCTTCAGCTTATCGCTGATGACTATCCCGACGAGATCGTTAGGACCTGTTCCGGCGTCAGATTTTATGACTATCGTCATTCCTATTGCGAGAATCACGCAGCCTACGGCATTGAAAGCGAGCCTTACGAGAAGGTTGCTCTCTGGTCCGATGACAGGAGCGAGACACCAATTGAAAAAGTCGATTATCGGACCTCCGCAGAACATGCAGAGAATGGTGCCGATCTTGACATAGCTCTTGTCCACGAAAAGGAGCACGATGATGATCAGTATGCTGATCGCCATGTGAGTGAATCCATGGGTGAGTGTAGGAATATCGGCTATCTTCTGCGTGGTCCTGAACAGTCCCTGGATGAACACGTTGAATGGATCTGAGCCGAGGTTTGCAAGCAGGAACATAGATACTCCCAGATGTGCTATCGTGAGTCCCACGAAGAGGAGTGCTATTCGGATGGCTGTTTCTTTTATGTTTTTCATAGGTTCTATCTGTGTAGGTGACGAGGAGCGTTGGCCGGCGCCTGATGCGGAGCAGCTTTCGACGGTGGAGGAGGCATGTTCCTCATGCGGATTTCGCTGGTCAGACCGCGCACGAGACCTCCGATCGGAATTCCTATCGAAGCATTGTCTCCGATTCGAATCGTAGGGGTTATTATAGGCAGGGTCTCCCAGCTGCGTGACATCGGGTCGAAATAGCGCTCGGCTCCGAGGTTTATTCCGACTACGTCACCCGCGATGCTGATATATCCGCCATACCGGGAAGTGTTGACAAAAGGGTAGGCGGACATCGTCACATATGGTACCTTGTCATAGAACTGGCCGTAAGCGACTATTCCTATGTTCTCTGTTATCCCGTAGGCTATCTGACCTCCGACCCCGAGCTGATACATGTTCGGAATGTACATTCCTGCATAGTTGGTGGCAGAGACTCCAGCAACGATTCCCAACTTTCCGAAATTCATACCTGCTGCAAGTTCTGCCTCCCTGCTTGTAAGAAGGAAAGGATGCTCGTGGTAGCTGCTGCTGCCGATTATTCCGAAGTTGCCGTGGGACCATACTGTTCCGGAACCGTAATAATTTCGTATGAATGGCACTGGCTTAAGGCCGGGGCTGGGAATGAATGCCTCCGTATTCGTGATCTGTATCTTCTCTGCAAAAGATGGCCTGGAGAGCGATGAGTCGCGCATTCTGCTTATCTCGATATCTGGCAGAGGATGTCTGCGGGCTTCGAAGTTGTCTGCCTCCATGACATCTTTCTCAAGCACCTTGTCTGAAAGAACTGCCGGGTCACTCATAGCCGAAGAATTGTCTTCTTGCACAGTCTCCTGCCGATCATTTTCAGAAATGACGACCTTTTCGTTCTGAGCATATACACTGGCGCTCATGCCCAGCAATACTGCCAGACATGACACAACTTTTCCGATATGCTTTCTAATCGTCATTTTTCTATGTTCTCGCGGTAGACGACGGAACCGCTGGCCTGGTGGGTAGCGAGGACAAGAACCTCTGCGATCTGGACATGCTTAGGAGCGGATGCTGCATAGAATGCAACATCGGCGATGTCGGCTCCGGAAAGCGGAGTGATGCCCTTGTATACATTCTCTGCGCGTGCGCTGTCACCATGGAAACGGACCGTACTGAAGTTGGTCTCAACGAGACCAGGCTTGATGTTGGTGACGCGGATTGCCGTCTCTGCGACATCGATTCGCAGACCGTCGGTGATGGCTTTCACCGCAGCCTTGGTAGCACAATATACGTTTCCACCGGCGTATGCGGCATCGCCAGCAACGCTGCCGATATTGATGATGTGACCGGAGTTCCTATCGACCATTCCAGGAACAACCCAACGAGTCATGAAGAGGAGGCCCTTGATGTTGGTGTCGATCATGGTGTTCCAATCCTCGGACTCTCCCTCATACTCCTTCTCGAGTCCGAGTGCGAGTCCGGCGTTGTTGATCAGCACGTCGATATTCTTCCATTCAGGGGAGAGGCTTGCGATCGCGTCCTTGCATGCCTGCTCGTCGCGGACATCATATACGAGATCCACGACCTTGGCACCGACGCTCTCGAGCTCTGCCTTCACCTGCGCGAGCTTGTCAGCCCTGCGGGCGGTGATGATGAGATCGTATCCGCCCTCGGCGAACTTCTTTGCACATGCTTCTCCGATGCCGCTGGTGGCACCTGTTACCATTGCTATCTTTTTCATGTCTGTTCTTGTTCTTAGTTAAGTTTTGGTTAATAATTCTGTCCTATTTCACGCTTGCGAGGGCAAAATACTCGTCGCGGAGTGCCTTCTTGGCAGGATTGCCGCTGAGGGTGCAGTTGCCACGTAGAGCAAGGTCGGCAGACGAAGCTCCCACTGCGAATGCATAGTCGCCAGGAGATACGGTCCAAACGCTCTTGCCGCCTTCCTCGCTCCACCATGCGAGCTGGTCTACCGCTACCTGGAAGCTGACCTGAGCACTCTCTCCGGCATCGAGGCTGAGCCTCTTGTAGCCCTTGAGCTGGACAGGCTTGAGCGGCTGGCCGCTGAGAGGGAGAGCATAGAGCTGAGCAACCTCGTCACCCTTGCATGAACCGGTGTTGGTAACGGTGCAGCTGACGGTGAGATACTTGTCGGAAGTCTTTGCGGAAGGCTGTACATTGATGTCGCTGTACAGGAAAGACGTATATGAGAGACCATATCCGAAAGGATATGCCACGAGATCCTGCGAAGGAAGCTCATTGTAGCAGAAAAGATCGCTTGCTTCGCTCTTGGGATAGCTTACGCAGAGCTTACCTGATGGGTTGACCTTGCCGGTGAGAATGTCGCTGAGCGCATGACCGCCTTCCTCGCCAGGGAACCAGGCCTGTACGATGGCTGCTGCGCCGTCAGCAACCGCGTCGATCACCTGAGGATGGCCTCCGAATACGACGAGGATCACCGGCTTTCCAGTCGCCTCGAGTTCCTTCACGAACTGTTCCTGCTCGCCTGGGAGACGTATTCCATTGCGTGTGCGGTTCTCTCCGCTGAGGTAGATGTTCTCACCCATGGCTGCGATGATCACGTCGCTCTCTGCAGCAGTCTTGATTGCATCCTTCCAATCGGTTGGATCCGGAGACTCGATCTTGCGTACGAATCTGGTGATACGTGCGTCGCCGCCGAGAGATATCTTGATGTCGTTGAGCGAACTCCAGTCGCAACCGCGCGAGTAAGTGATTTCGCCCTCATATCCCTTGCTGAGCTCGTCGAGCAGAGTAGGAATGTTGAGCGAAGACGCATCAACCTCGTGACGATGGAAGAAGAGCTGCATCGACTGGAATGTATAGTCTCCGAGCATGCTCCAATATGAGTTTGCATTAGGACCGACGATTGCGACCTTCTTGCCCTTTGCGAGCGGAAGGACACCGTCGTTCTTGAGGAGTACCATCGACTCCTTTGCGATATCGTAAGCGAGCTGGCGGCTCTCCTTCGAGTCGAGGTCGAGCGGTCCTTCGGCATAGAGCTTCGGCGCAGGGTCGAGCAGGCCGGCACGAGCCTTCATCATGAGGGCACGCTTCACTGCCTTCTCGAGGACTTCCTCCGAGATGCGTCCTTCCCTCACGAGCTCAGGGATGAACTGGTAGCTTGTAGGGGAGCAGAGCTCGATATCATTTCCAGCCACGAGAGCGTCGATAGCGCATTGCTTAAGGAATTCAGGGTCGCGATTTCTGCTGTCCTGCTGGACTGAGCCATAGTCGCTGATGACAGTTCCCTCGTACTGGAGATAGCCCCTGAGAATCACGTTCAGGAGGGTGTCGCTGCATACTGCATACTCGTCGCGGAACTTATTGTAGGAAGTCATGAGCGACTCGCTGCCGAGCTTGCGGATGATGACCTCGTGAGGAAGAAGAACCTCCTCATACATCTCTTTCCATGAGAGAGTATTTGCTCCGCCGTAGCCGAGGAAATGCTTGGTAGTGGCAGCTACTCCATTCTCGAAGCCCTCGCTCTGGAGACCGTCCACGAAAGCATATCCGAGGGTCGCGGTGAGATATCCGTCCTCTCCGCAGGATTCCTCGATACGGGTCCAGTGCGGAGTACGGATCACGTCGAGCATAGGTGAGAGAGCGAGCTGCTGGCCCATAGCTCTCATCATCTTCGCCGTCATGGCCGTCTTCTTGTAGAACATCTCCGGATTCCAGCTGCATGCAGCTCCAATTGCCTGAGGGAAAGCGGTCGCGCCACGTGCCGTAAGGCCTGTGAGACACTCCTCGTGGAAGATAGCAGGAATGCCCGCCGAGGTCTCGTTCATCAGGTAGTCCTGGATGTCCTTGACCATCTCGCGAATTCCGTCTGCATCCTTATCCTGCGAACTGGTAGGCTGGCAGATGTGTCCGACTCCGTAAGGAATCTTCTCTCGCATCTTCTCGATTGAAATCTTTCCGTCGACCATGAGCTCCGATGGATAGATACCGTAGAGCTGGGCGGCCTTCTCTTCGAGAGACAGACGTGCATAGACTTCGTCGACCTTTTTCTGGAGTGGGTCGTTGGCGCATGAACTTGCAACGATGGCAAGTGCTGATAACAGGATGGATGCCTTTTTCATTATGTGTGTTCAGTGTTATTTGGTTCTGTCGTATATATTCTTGTCTTTATCGGATTCCGTCGCCCTTTACTTCCTCGATGCCGTCGATCTCGTAGAGTTGCTTGAGCGCCAGCACGAGTTCTGTGACTGAATGTACGAAGAAGGTGACCTTTCCCTCTGCGATCTCGTCCTTGGTCTCGGTGGTTATCGAGTCAATGGAGAGGCCGAGACCATTGGTGATCTTGTCGATCACGTCCATAAGAAGGTGGTAGCGGTCTATTCCTCTGAAAGCCACGGTCACAGGGTACTGAACGTCCGGAGTCTCGTGGAAATCTACGTTCACGACGTTGTCACCGAGCTGGGAAGCCTGCTCGATAATTGCAGGACAGCTGCGTCGATGGACCATGACGGTGCCGTTAGCCTCGCGGAAGCCGATGATGTCGCCGCCAGGGATAGGCTGGCAGATAGGGCAGCGTTTGATAGGCTCGTCTTTTTCCATGGACTTGAGGACCTGGTGGATGGCACGCTTTGCATTGTAGGTCTGGACATGCTCGAGCCAGTCTTCCTTGACCGTGATCTCGTCGCTGACACCGATCTCGATGCAGTCTCCGCGCTGGAGGACGGTCTTGATAGATGAGAGATGGCCGTTAATACGTGCATACTTTGCATGAATTCCGATGTGTGGATCTTTCTCGAAAGCAAAATCCAGTGCCGTCGCATCCTTCGGAAGTATGTATGCGCTGCTGTCCGGAGCAAACACCATGATGTCGTCATAGTAGAGAGTCGAGATGATGCTGTCCATATAGTTGCCCTCGAGCGACTGGTCGGCCATGTCCTCGAGGATCATCTTGAAGCGCTTCATCCATGCCGCTACGTTGTGGCCCTCCTGAAGGTCGAACATGCATCCGAGCTTCGATACGGCTACCATGTGCTCGGAGCATATCTGTACGTCCTCCCAGATTCCCGTATCGCTGAGAAGCTGGAGCTTGATGCACTTGTACGCGTTCTCCTTGGCCTGGTCGATCTGGTTCGTGAAGCTGTTTGGCTTCTCCTTGAAGCGGTCGGTCAGGAGAGAATATATGCGCAGGCAGACTCTCTTTTCCGGATAGTTCCTGGTATCCTTGAAGGTCACTCGGATATAGTATCTGTTCTCCACGTGCTTGAGGTCGATGTTCTCGGCCTTCATCTTTCGCCAGATGCTGTATGGACGGCGGTAGAATACCTCAGCCTTACCGTTGATCTCATTCTCCGCCAGAATCTTGTCGATCTCCTCGACGAAGATGCTCAGACGCTCCCTGTTGGCAAGCTCATCGGTATAGAGGTCGCGCTCGATGTCGTTGTACTCCATCTCGCACCTGTACTTGAACGCGAGGTTCTCGAGGTCTGTCTTGATGTCGAAGAGGCCGAGGCGGTTCGCGAGCGGCGCGTAGAAGTAGTCTGTCTCTCCGGCAATCTTCATCTGCTTGTCCGGACGCATGCTGGCGAGGGTTCGCATGTTGTGCAAGCGATCGGCGAGCTTCACCATGAGCGCACGTATGTCGTAGTGCATGGAATCAAGCAGCTGCTTGAAGTTGTCCACCTGCTTGGACGCCTTGTAGGTGTCCTTCTTCTTCTTGGTCACGACGTCCACGAGGAAGGCGACATCCTCGCCGAAGCGCTCCTTGATCTGCTCGACAGTGATAGGGGTGTCCTCGACGACATCATGCAGGAAGGCGCACATGACGCTGTGGAGATCGAGCTTGAGCTCCTCCGCGGCGATGCTTGCCACTGCGATAGGGTGAATGATATATGGATGGCCGGATTTGCGTTTCTGGTCTTTGTGTGCCTCACGAGCGAACTCGTAGGAGTCTTTAAGCTGCTCCATTTCTTCAGCAGTGATGCGTGGTGCCATCACGTCGAACACATGTTGTGCCGACTGCTGAATGTCAAGGTCAAGGTTCTGTTCCATTATTCTATGTTACTTTCCGATGCGATTGGCGATCAATATGTACAGTCGCGAAATCAGGACGAGGAAGATGATGATGCAGAGCACATACCACATCACGCCCATGAAAGGGAATTCACTGCCGATTCCGAACGCGCCCATCGGTGAACCCCAGTTCAGGAAGAAGTAAGGGTAGTTGGTGGTTGCTGAGAACGGCCAGTTGCAGACATATCCAATCGATGCGAATATCAGGTAATAAAAAGGAGGGATGATGCTCCAGTATGAATCCTTTCCCTTGAGGGTCAGCATGCCGCCGCAGACGAGAAAGTCGACGATGGCGAGGACAGGGGAGCATACATGGACGAGGACGCTGTCGATCCTGAACGGATTGGCGATCGTCGGAGCAAGCACGAAGCAGTAAACGAATCCCGTGAGGGTGATTGCTACGGTCACGACAAGGTCAAGTATTGACCAGACCCTCTCGCTCTCCTTGTTCTTTAGCATGACGGCAATGCCGGCGATGGCAAGCAGCATGACCCAGATGTTGGACTGGATGGTGAAATAGAGGAGATAGCTCCAGCGGATGGTACCGTCGTGAGCGTTGGTCATGGTGAGCACGATTCCAAGACCCGCACAAAGTGCGAGGATGGCCTTGAGTGCAAGTGAAATGTTCCTTCTCATAGAGTTGTACAACTGATGTTCAAATATACGAACTTGTTCGGAAACTCGGCTCTCATCTTTGTAATAAGGTACATTCTTCGTACTTTTAGCGCTCAATTCGCCCCTTAGAACGTAAATGATGGAAAAGACAAGCTTTGCACAGAGGACTCGCGAGGAATTCAACGGCCTCAAGACCAAGCAGGACAGGAAGAATTTCTTTTACAACATAATCTTCGAATCAGATACTCCGGAAGGCAGAATTTTCGACGTCTTCCTGATGGTCTGCATCTTCGTCAGCGTCATCATCGCAATATTCGGCAGCACCTTCAAGGCCGACTGGCTGAAGACCACAGTGCTGGTCCTCGAATACTTCTTCACCGTGTTCTTCACCGCTGAGTATGTCCTCAGGCTCTACTGCTCGAAGAACCCGAGGGAATATGCCCTGAGCGTGTTCGGTATCATCGACCTGCTTGCAATCCTGCCGATG
>NZ_JBAEER010000086.1:0-3622 GCF_056207615.1 Candidatus Cryptobacteroides sp.
AATCGGCACCAACTACTACACCTCTTCCGGTTATGCTTCGGCCAACTTCGGCCAGCAGGCAAGGTACAACTTCAGCCAGTACCTCGGCCTCAGCCTCAACGTACCTATCTTCGACCGTCTCCAGACCAGGAACCAGATACGTTCGGCAAAGCTCCAGAAGCACAACCAGGAGCTTCAGCTGGAGAGCAGCAAGAAGAGTCTCTACAAGGAGATCCAGCAGGCTTACTACAATGCCGTGGGTGCCCGCGACAAGTATTTCAGCAGCAAGGTGGCAGCCAAGAGCGCCCAGGATGCATTCGACCTCGCAACCGCTAAATACGAGACCGGAAAGTCCGGAATCACCGAGTTCAACGAGTCCAAGACCCGACTTATGTCCGCGGAGTCCGACCTCGCGAAGGCCCGGTTCGAGTATCTCTATCAGTCCGAGCTCCTCGAATTCTATCGAGGAAACGAACTGGAGTTCTAAGGTTCGTGAAACAGAAATGGCGGCCCCGAGGGGTCGCCATCAATATTTTATCGAAGCTTTGCTTATGCCTCAGGAGCGATCTCTACGACCTCTGCCTCAGGAGCGTTCTTCATTACAGAAGCGATTCCGTTCTTGCAACCTGACTCAGATGCGTACATCTGGCTTGAACCGATAACCTGGTGGTTAGCAGCCTTGAGGTTGAAATGGAGCTTACCGTTTGCAGCAGTCTTAACCTCGAACTTGCCCTCGTCAGGAGCGTTCTTCTTAACTGAAGCGATACCGTTCATGCAAGCTCTCTTGGTGGTGTACATCTCTGAAGAGAGGATGATTTCGCCGTTACCGGCCTTGAGGTTGAAGTAGAACTGACCGTTCTTAGCAACCTTAACTTCGAATTTTGCCATAGTCTTTAAGGGGTTTTATTTATGCTTTATGGCACAAATTTATGAAATATCGCTGAATATTAGACAACTATATGGAAAATTTATATGTCAAACCTGCCGTCGACGTATAGGTCTTGTCAAAATAATAACGATAGTTGCCCTGATCATCCTTCTTGATCACGCCATACTCGTCCACATAGACAGGATGGTCCAGAGCAATGTCAAGGCTATAGTAGAGCTGGAGCGCATTATGCTTGTCAATCCTGTACGTAAGGGAGGCCTGCACCTTGTACCTGTCGCAGGCCACATGATTGAATCGAGGGTGCACGCTTCCCGCCTCGGCAGGATCAAGTCCAAGCGTATTGACGTCCACACCGTTGAGCAGAGTCCTCATGTCGACCGAAAGCAAAGGTTCGAGAGGCACATTCTCGAACTTGTATCCCACATTAAATCTGGTACGGAGCATCAGGTCCGCCTTCTGATATCGGTATGGGTTGTATCCGTCAGGACGCGGAGCCGCCTGGAATCTCTCAGTGAGGCTGAAGGTCCATCCTCCAGTCGTATAGAGTCCGGTCACGTCTGTAGTGAACCTGTGTCTGAGGTCCCAGTAGTGCCCCTCGTCATTGGTCTTGAACAGTGACGTGAGTCCGTACGAAGCACCGAACCTGAGGTATTTCAGAGGTCTGTAGGTCAGGCCGAAGGTCGTATTGAGCCTGTCGAAGTTGCGGAATTCCTTGAACCAGGCATCCTCTGTGACAGACAGCTGGAAATTCTTAGGAAGCTTGAATGAAGCCTGTACGCCGATTCGCCCCCTCGAAGTGTGGGTTTCGGTACTGGGATCGTCGTCGATATCGACAAGATCCTGAGAATATGCGGTCTGGGCAATCGCCAGGGCTACTAGCGTCGTAAATATGGTCAGAAGTCTTTTCATGGTCAAGTTTCAAAAATCGTCGGATCACAATGTCATCCATTCAATATCCTTGTCGCGTCCCCACCAGGTCAGCTGCCGCTTGGCGTAGTGTCTGGTATTGCGCTGGATGAGTTCCACGGCCTGCCCGAGGGAACATTTCCCGTCGAAATGGTCGAAGAGTTCCCTGTATCCCACGGTCTGCAGGGCCGGGAGGTCCCTGTAGGCAGACAAGGCCCTTGCCTCGTCGAGCAGTCCGTCATCCATCATCTGGATCACCCTGCGGTTTATCCTGTCATAGAGTACGTCCCGCGGTCGGTTGATGCCAAGCTTCACGATCTCGAAACTTCTTTTCTTGGTCGTGGCGGTCTTGAATGAGGAGAATTTCCTTCCCGTCATAATGCAGACCTCCAGGGCACGCACGACTCGCTGGCCGTTAGCTATGTCAATGGTCTCATAAGATTCGGGGTCGAGACGCTTGAGGTCAAGCCTGAGCGACTCGACGCCCTCGGAGCGGAGGCGCTCCGAAAGCTCCGCACGGAGCTGCTGGTCGGCGGGCGGGAAGTCGTCCAACCCGTTGCACACAGCGTCGATGTAGAATCCCGACCCGCCGGCCATCACGAGCGTCTCGTGGCCTTCGGCAAAGAGACGCTCCAGGAGCGCCACCGCCTCGAGCTCATACTTGCCCGCGGTGTACATCTCGTCATGTATCGAGCGTGTCTGGATGAAATAATGCTGGACGGCCGCCAGCTGTTCCTGACTCGGCACGGCCGTACCTATTGACATCTCCCGGTATATCTGACGCGAGTCACAGGAGATTATCGGTGAACCATACTTGCGCGCGACCTCGATGCTGTAGTCTGTCTTGCCAACGGCAGTCGGTCCAAGTATGATCAGGAGTCTATTCATCCTCGTCGTAGATCTCCTCGGTGTCCTCGTCTACCTCTTCCTCCTCATCGTCGAGATCCTCGTCGTCATCGTCGTAGTCCTCGTCATCCGGATCCTTCCTCTTGTCTGCAGGAAGGTCCTCGAATGCCACATAGCCATTCTCGAACTCGATAGGATCTGGTCCCTTGCTGTCAAGGAGATATGGGTATGCGACACCTACCCTAGGCTTGCCGGCCTCCTCGAGGAAGTCCACGAGCACGCTCTTGACGTTGGTGGTATCGTAGAAGTATACGAAGCTGTCCTGCTCTGCCTTGTGGCAGTCTCCGAGAGTCACATCGTCGATCGTTCCCGCGCCAAGGTCGATCACGCTGTAACGCGCTATCGGCTTACCTGCCGGGTCGACAGCCTTGAAGAGTATGGTCTGGTCCTGAGGGAAATTCATGTCGGCGCGCATCTGCTTGTGGAAGAAATAGAGCGAAGTGCTGTCCTTCACCTCATAGATGCGGAAAAAGCCCTTGATTCCGGGGAGGGAAACTTTGTATCTAAGTATCATAGTCGTCTTATCTGCGTCAGCGAAGATAAGAATTATTTCATCTCTCTTTGCAAATTATTTCAAAAAGGTCTAAATTTGAATCATGGACTCATACAGGAGCATTGCAGGGCCGTCGGAAGGATTGTTCAAGGACAATGGAAGCAGATTCATTGCTCTGGCATATCCGGTAGAGACGGAGCAGCAGGTGAAGGAGATAGTGTCCGGACTCCGCAAGGAGTACTATGACGCCCGACACCACTGCTATGCCTACAGACTGGGCTACAAGGGCGATGTGTTCCGTGCCAGCGATGACGGAGAGCCTTCGGGCTCTGCGGGACGTCCCATACTCGGTCAGATCGACTCTGCCGGGCTGAGCGACATCCTGGTAGTCGTCGTCAGGTATTTCGGAGGCATAAAGCTCGGCATACCCGGACTGATCAGGGCCTACA
>NZ_JBAEER010000087.1:0-9026 GCF_056207615.1 Candidatus Cryptobacteroides sp.
CAGACCAGATGTTTGCCGCCAGCTTCCTTCAGATTCCACCTCGTGATGGACACCTTTGCCTTTGGCTGTAACCTTCCCACTATCAGGGCGGTTTGGGGACTTTCACCCGTTAGAGTACGTTCGTGCTGGACGAACAATGAATGGGAAATCCGGGCAAATGCCTTGATTTCCCATTTTTCTTATATATTTGCAAAAAATCTTCAGGGTCGGGTGAAATTCCCAACCGGCGGTATAGTCCGCGAGCCTGATCGACGTTCTGTCGTGATGGTTGAGCCGTTGAAACTACGGCACCGACGGTAAAGTCCGGATGGAAGAAGATGGTTCTCTCTCAGTCCATGGCCTGGGAGAGGCATGTTCAAACATACATAAACAGCCCTGTCAGATTGTACTACGATTGTATAACCAATAGTTACAACTGACTTATGCTATTAAAGTCCTTATCACTTCTCTACGTGGTAGCTTCGCTTTCGGGTGCACAGATGCCCCAGGACACCACGAAGAACCTTGCACTCGACGAGATCACTGTGTCCGCCAGAGTCGCAGACAAGCGCAATTCATCCCTCCGTCTGGAGAACATCGACAAGCAGGCCATCAGGACCGAAGCTCCGGGCAGGACATTTCCCGAACTGATCAGGAACGTCCCGGGAGTCTACGCGAGCTCCGAGAGCGGCAGCTTCGGTGATGCCAAGATCAACATCCGAGGCTTCAAGCAGGAGAACATCTCCGTCCTCCTCAACGGCATCCCTATCTCCGGTCTCACTTCCGGAAGCATGTACTGGAACAACTGGATGGGCCTTTCCGACGCTGCGGCATCGATTCAGGTCCAGAAAGGAATCGGCAACTCCATGCTCAGCGACAACTCCGTCGGCGGCACCATCAACATCATCACCGACCAGCCCGGCGGAGACGCTCTCGCCGAGGTCAGCTACTATGGCACCGGATATGGGACCAACGGCATCGGGCTCACCCTCAACAGCGGACTCGGGAAGAAAGGATGGGCATTCAGCTCCACCTTCTCGCACAACTGGGGACGCAGCTACGTGGACTGCACCGACCTGAGCACATGGTCCTTCTACGCCTCCCTCACCAAGGTCTTCAGCGACCGCCACTCACTGAACCTCACCGCACTGGGATCACCGGAGAAACATTCCCAGCGCTCGCAGAGACTCAGCTATGCGGAAGTCGAGAAGTATGGCATCTCATACAACAAGAACTGGGGATGGGACACTGACGAGAAGGGGAACAGGTACGCAAGGACCCTCTCGAGGAACAACTATTTCAAGCCTTACATCACCCTCACTGACTCATACAGGTTCTCGATGGCCAACGGCCGCAGCGTAAAGCTCTCTTCCACCGCTTACCTCGCCCTCGCGAACGGCGGTGGCTACTACACCGAGAGCAAGGGACGCCGTATCGCGTCGATGATGGACCAGGACGGCCAGATCGACTGGGCTGCGGTCAGGGAGCTGAACGCGAGCTCAGCAGCAGCGATGAACATCATGTCGGACTATCAGGCGGGCCACACCCAGGCCGGTCTGAGGAGCAGCGCGCTCATCGAGCTGGGCAGGAACTTCACTCTCGACGCCGGTCTCCATTACCAGTTCTACGGCACATGGGAAAGGGAGGTTATCACCGACCTCCTCGGTGCGGAATATTGGTATGAGGACTATGAGAAGAGCTCGCTTGCCGGCCTCGCGGGAAGGAATCCGATGAAGACCGTCGGCGACTATGTACGCACCCACAACGGCAGGAATCAGCACTACGGCACCCTCTACGCGATCGCCAGCTACGATTCCGAGAAGATCTCGGCGACACTCGGAGCCTCTCTCAGCGGAACCGTGCTGAGGAAGTGGGACAAGTACAACTATGTCGAGGATGAGGCATTCAGCAAATGGGCAGGAAGACCGGGCGGAAGCCTCAAGGCCGGCGTCCTCTACAAGATCACCCGCGGCACGGCGATCTTCGCGAACGGAGCCGTCTACACCCGCGCACCTTATTCAAACGTATTCTTCTCCAGCGGTAGCAACGAAGTAGCGAAGGACATCGTGAACGAGAAGAACTACCTCGCGGAGCTCGGCATCAGGCAGTCCGGCGCCAAGTACAGCATCGAAGCCACCGGATACCTCGCGTACTGGCAGGACAAGTCACTGATGAGCGCATCATACAAGACTGTGGACATCGACCCGTTCAAATATATGGTCAAGGGCCTCGACGCCCTCCACTACGGATTCGAGATCGAGGCCGGCTATTCCCCTATCCGCGCCATCAGGCTTGACGCATTCGCTTCGATCGGCAGCTGGAAATGGAAGAACGACGTATCCGCCATCCTCTATGACCCGTACACCATGCAGGCGGCAGGTGAAATCAATGTCTATGCGGACGGCCTCCATGTCGGAGACGCACCTCAGACCCAGGTCGGAGCATCGGCAAAGGCCCATTTCCTGAAATATCTCACCGCCATGGTGGAATGGAACTACAATGACAGGCTATGGGCGGACTTCGACCCTGTGGGAAGGACCAATCCGGACGACAGGAGCGACTCCTACCGCATCCCGGCGTACCACCTTCTGAACGCCTCGCTCAGCTGTGACTTCGCGTTCTGGAAGATCAGCGGCTCGATTTTCGTCCGCGGCACCAACCTTACCAACGCCCTCTACATCGAGAGGAGCAAAGACGGATCTGCCCATGACCGCGACAGCTTTACCGGATATTGGGGCAACGGACGCAGCGTGACCTTCGGTGTCAGAGTTGGCATGAGGATGCGCTAGGTCGAAAATCATCCTGCGCGGTTGGGCAACTCCCACGAAAAATTGCTATACTTGTAGGATAAACCACATCTTTACGAACATGTCAACCCAGAAAAAGCTGATGACCGACTGGCGCTGGTGGATCTGCTCGCTGCTCTTCGTGGCGACGACCGTGAACTACCTCGACCGCCAGGTACTCTCGCTCACCTACAAGGAGTTCATAGCACCGCAGTTCGGATGGACCGACGCAAACTATGGAACCATCACATCCTTCTTCTCATTCTTCTATGCCTTCATCTGCCTCTTCGCAGGTAGGTTCATCGACTGGATGGGAACCAAGAAGGGCTACCTCATCGCGATCGGAATCTGGTCTGCAGGTGCCTGCATGCACGCCCTCTGCGGTGTCGGCACGGGCCTCATCGTGTCCAGGACCGCTCTTGCCGTATCGACGGTGTCCGTGTACCTCTTCCTCCTCTGCCGCGGCATTCTTGCGCTCGGAGAGTCGGGCAACTTCCCTGCTGCGATCAAGGTGACCGCCGAATACTTCCCTAAGAAGGACCGCGCGTTCGCAACCTCTATCTTCAATGCAGGTGCGTCCGTAGGTGCGCTCGCAGCTCCGCTCTGTATTCCTGTACTCGCAAAAACCTTCGGCTGGGAGATGGCATTCATCATCATCGGTGGACTCGGATTCGTATGGATGTTCTTCTGGATCTTCATGTACGAAAGCCCGGACAAAAGCAAGCATGTCAATGCCGCCGAGCTCGAATACATACGCCAGGACGACGCAGCTGACGCTAGCGGTTCCAAGGATGCTTCGGACGCATCTGCAAGCACCGAGTCTGCCGGCACCGAGTCTCAGGTCACAGAGAAGGCGATTCCATTCCTGAAATGCTTCACCTTCCGCCAGACATGGGCCTTCATCGTCGGCAAGTTCTTCACCGACGGCGTATGGTGGTTCTTCCTCTTCTGGGCACCGGCATATTTCCATGACCAGTTCAACGCACCTGCGTCATCACCGCTCGGACAGGGACTCATCTTCACTCTCTACGCGATCGTGACCGTCGTCTCCATCATCGGCGGCTACCTTCCAAAGGTCTTCGTGGACAAGAAGGGAATGGACCCATATTCGGGCCGCATGCTCGCGATGCTGATCTTCGCGTTCTTCCCTATCGCCGCACTCTTCGCGCAGCCGCTCGGAATGGGCACCGGATCTCCATGGTACCCGGCCATCCTCATCGGACTCGCAGCCGCAGGTCACCAGGCATGGAGCGCAAACCTCTTCTCGACCATCGGTGACATGTTCCCGAAGAGCACCATCGCGACCATCACCGGCATCGGAACCATGCTCGGAGGCGTGAGTTCGATGCTCATCCAGTGGATTGCCGGAAACCTCTTCACATACGCGGAGAACGCTGGAAGCGCCTTCCACTTCATGGGCTTCGAAGGCAAGCCAGCGGGCTACTTCATCGTTTTCTGCTACTGCGGAGTCGCATACCTCATCGCATGGATCATCATGCGCACCCTCGTCCCTCATTACAAGCAGGTCGAGGCGTAAGGATGCCTCTGGTTTGGTCGAGCACAACGCATTGATATACAGCGCATTACCATGAGGACGGCTCCCCCGCACGGGGGAGCCGTCCTCATATTAAAGCATTGCTGGTCAGTAATTTACAACCTGCGCAAGAATCAGATCTTTCTTACAGGATCGCAGGTAAGGCCGATGCCGAGCTTCTTGTAGATCTTGCGGTCGACCTCGCTGAGCATCACGGTCGAATGCACCTGGCAGCCGTAGAGCTTAGGGAGCTGCTCGAGAGCCTTTGCGCAATCCTGATCCTCTTTGCTGAGAACAGAGAGAGCCACGAGAACTTCGTCGGTGTGGAGACGAGGGTTGTTGCCATGGAGGTAGCTGACCTTGGTCTTCTGGATAGGCTCGATCATTGACTCTGGGATGAGCTTCTTCGCATGGTCGATGCCGGCGAGATGCTTCATCGCATTGATCAGGAGCGCTGCGCTCGGACCGAGGAGCGGACTCTGGGAAGCGGTGATGATGCTGCCGTCATTGAGCTCGATGGCAGAAGATGCCAGACCTGTGAGGTCCTTCCTGTCGCGGGCTGCGACCGTGGTCCTGCGGTAGTCGGTGCTGATCTTCGCCTGCTGGAGGTTGAGATTGATCTTGTTGACCTCGCTGTCGTTGCTGCTGCCGAGAGCAAGTCCGTTGAGCGCGGTGTAGTAGCGACGGATGATCTCGTCACGTGCAGCATCGCAGCATGCGTCCTCGTCTGACATGCAGAATCCGACCATGTTCACGCCCATGTCGGTAGGAGACTTATATGGGTTCTCCCCGTAGATGCCCTCGAAGATTGCGTTGAGCACAGGGAAGATCTCGATGTCACGGTTGTAGTTGATGGCTATCTTTCCATAAGCCTCGAGGTGGAACGGGTCGATCATGTTCACGTCATTGAGGTCGGCGGTAGCAGCCTCGTACGCGATGTTGACAGGGTGCTTGAGAGGGAGATTCCACACTGGGAAAGTCTCGAACTTAGCATATCCTGCCTTCACTCCCCTCTGGTGCTCCTGATAGAGCTGGCTGAGGCACACTGCCATCTTTCCGCTGCCAGGGCCAGGTGCAGTCACGACTACGAGCGGACGCGAGGTCTCGACATAGTCGTTCCTTCCGAAACCCTCGTCAGAATCGATGAGGGCGACGTTGTTAGGATAGCGTTCGATGGTGTAGTGATAGTACACCTTGATGCCGAGTCGCTCGAGCCTCTGGCGGTAAGCCGCGGCACTGGACTGGCCATTGAAATGGGTGATGACGACTCCACCTACATAGAGGCCACAGCTCTCGAACTCACCGCGGAGCCTGAGGATGTCCTCGTCATAGGTTATGCCAAGGTCTGCGCGCATCTTATTCTTCTCGATATCGAGCGCGCTGATGACCTGTACGACCTCAGCTTTGTCGCTGAGTGTCATGAGCATACGAAGCTTACTGTCAGGCTGGAAACCCGGCAGCACGCGGCTCGCATGATGGTCGTCGAATAATTTACCTCCGAACTCGAGGTAGAGCTTGTCTCCGAACTGCGCGATGCGCTTAGTGATCTGTTCGGACTGGATCCTGAGATATTTCTCGTTGTCAAAACCGTATTTCATACGGACTACAAAATTACGAAAAACGATTTTTTCTCGCAAAAAAATCGGCACCCCGCACCGAACTTTTTCGACACCTTAATATAGCGCATGGGGCGGGACAAAACAAAATACGCCGCGGAGTTTGTATCACTCTGCGGCGTTAAAAAACTATTCACAATGATTCGTCGTAGGCTGTCGTTGCCAAGCTTTCACAACACACTCAGTAAAACTAAAACACACACTTACTTTCTCTCGCACAAATCTCTCGCACGTCAATCCCAACCTTCGTCGGGCGGGGTGCACACAACAAATCATCTGCAAAATAAGCTATTTCTCTTCGAAAAAGCAACAGTCCGGCGCAAAAAATCACATTTTCGACGCTGAGACTATCTGATCTATAGCCTGTACCATCATCGACCTAGGACAAGCCACATTCATTCGCATATAGCCCTCGCCCGAAGGACCGAACATCGCACCGGAATTCATCGCAATATGGGCCTTGTCCGCGAAGAAACGGATCAGCTCGTCCTGACTCAGACCCATCGCACGGCAGTCGAGGAACACCAGGAAGCTGGCCTGCGGTCTGATCGGCACGATCTGTGGGCACTCGGCAGCAAAACGCTCGCAGAGAAGGTCTATGTTACCCTGGACATACTCGAGCATCTGGGACTTCCATTCCTGACCGACCTCGCTATAACAAGCCTTGACGCAGTCGAAGGCGAGAAGGTTGCCGAGGTCCATGTCGCTGCCATGGATGTAGCCGAACATCTTGCTGCGGAGGTCGGCATCCAGCACTATCGCATGCGCTGCGACTATGCCCGGGAGGTTGAAGGTCTTGGTCGGAGCCTGGAGGGTGATGGAGATTCGGCGTGCAGCCTCGCTCACCGATGCAAACGGCACATGCTTCCTGCCGTCGAAGAGCATGTCGCAGTGAATCTCGTCGCACACGACGATGACCCCTTCCCTATCGCAGATCTCCGCGATCCTGCGCAGCTCATCCGCGGTCCAGCACACTCCACCCGGGTTATGAGGATTGCAGAGAACCATCATCTTGCAGCCCTTGATGTCCCTCTCGAACACCTCGAAATCGATCTCAAAATTGTCCTTGCCCCTGCGGAGCGAGCTCATCACCACCTCCCTGTCGTTGGCCTGCGGCACGAGGCGGAAAGGATGGTACACCGGCTCCATGATGAGTATCCTGTCGCGCTTTTCCGTGAATGCCAGCATCGCCATGTAGATGCCGCTCACGACGCCCGGGATGTAGTTGATCATCTCGCGCGTGATCTCGAGTCCATACTGCTCGCTGTTCCACCTGCATATCGCCTCATAGTATTCCTTCGACGGGCAGGTATATCCGAGGATACCCTGCGCGAGGCGCTTCTGGATGGTCTCGAGTACGAAATCCGGGGTCCTGAACTCCATGTCCGCGACCCACATCGGAAGGACGTCAGTCCTGCCGCATATATCCATCAGATACTCGTGCTTGTAGCAGTTGGTCCCCTCGCGGGAGATTATCTCATCAAAATCGTATTTCATCGGTATTCGGTAATTAGAAATGTCTCTTACAAAGATACTCCTTTTCTTCTGTAATTATTTCTAAAATTCTGCGTCAAATACACAAAAAAGCCTATCTTTAGAAGGCAAAAAACAGAACCGTATGGAAACAAATTCAACTTAACACATATCATCATGGCAACACCAGCATTCAAAATCAGGAAAGGCGCAGTGACGTCAATCATCGTCGCGGTCTTCTCCATCGTGGTAATGGCTTCATGCTGTACCACCATCGACTCGGCTTCGGTCGGCATCCGCTTCAAGAAGTGGTCGGCGAACGAGAACCTCAGGGGCGGTGTGGAAGGTACCTGCCGCGGATGGGTATGGTTCAACCCGATCACCGAAGAGATCTTCGAGTACCCAACCTACATCCAGCGCGTCACCTATGATCCGTTCACCGTCAACCCTAAGGACGCAGCGATCTTCTCGATGACCCCTACCCTCGCATACCAGATCAACGAGGACATGGCGACCGAGATCTTCATCAAGTACCGCAAGCCTGTCGGAGAGCTTGAGCTCGGATACATAAAGACGTGTATCTTCGAGGCATACCGAACATGCGCGAACAACTACACCTCAGACGAGCTGATGGCGAACCGCGCGAAGTTCGAGGCCGAAGTGAGGGCAAGGCTCGACGAATCGATGAACCGTGAAGGCTTCATCGTCCGCGAGTTCACCACGAAGATCGACCCACCTGCTTCCCTCACCGAAGCAATCAATGCAAAGAACGAGGCTGTACAGAATGCATTGAAGGCGGAGAACAAGGTGAAGGAGGCGGAAGCAGAGGCGAAGATCGAGATCGCGAAGGCCGAGGGTGAAGCCCAGGCCCTCAAGATCAAGGGAGACGGAGAGGCATACTACAACAGGGTGGTATCCGCATCTCTCAACGCTCTCCTCGTACAGCAGTACGCTATCGAGAAATGGGACGGCAAGCTCCCTACCTACTCGGGAAGCAACACCACACCTTTCATCAACATCAAGTAAATCAGAGAGGCGGGCCCTTGGGGCTCGCCTCTCTGTATTCTAGAACAACTTCAGATTCTCGAAGGATGGGGTCAGGAGGCCGTCCTCGCACTTGTGGAGGATCTCGACGACCTTGTCGTTCATCGGCGTAGGGCAGCCGACCTTGCGGCCGAACATGCTCACGACACCGTTGATCGCATCCACCTCGCACTTCTTGCCCTTCTCGAGGTCCTGCAGCATGCTGGCCTTGATGAGCGCATGCTTCTTGATCGCGATAGGGATGATGAAGAAGGAGATGGCCTTCTTGACAGGATTGCCATAGTCGAGCAGCTTGACGATGTCCTTACCCTGGACAGGCTCGATCCTGATGCCGCCCTTCGCGCACACGTCGATGCACTCCTTGATGAGCAGCTGCACTATGCGCCTCGACTCCTTTGGACCCGCAGCCTCACCGAAGGTACATCCGAGCACCGCACTCATTCCAGAGAACGCGGCATTGATGAGAAGCTTGCTCCAGCGCGAGCCGATGAAATTGTTGTCAAGCACGCATGGGCCCATGAGCTCGAGCATGCGACGGACCTCCTGCAGATGGTGGCTCGGATTGGCGGACAACGAACCGAGAGAGAAGGTCAG
>NZ_JBAEER010000088.1:0-26979 GCF_056207615.1 Candidatus Cryptobacteroides sp.
AGGAAGATAATGTCTTGTTTAGTTACCATTTTGATCATTTTTTAGGCTCTTGTTTCCTTTGTTTTTACAAAGGTAAAACCGCCACCAAAATGGTATACTTTTCAATTATTTTCCTGGTATCCTTTTCAATTATTATTTACAGTCAATGCAGATTTGCCATCATAGGCATCCTCTTCCAACGATGTTGTTTCGATGACACGGCAATCTTTTATCTGAGCATATAGCTTCGTGTCTATCAGCCCTTCGTTTGCAGCACGCTTGCAAGCGTCAATAATAGGTGTCAGAGCGTGGTTTATCGTTGCGTCGGAGTTTTTCTTTACAGCCCTTCTATATGCGATATACTCATCTATAATGACAGCAGAAATGTCGCCCAAATAGAGGCACTGCTTGTTGTTGTATGTTCCCTTCTCTTTTGAAATCAAGAATTCAGAGAAAATTTTCATACAACTGATGCCGTTCTCGTAACGGCTCTTGCCAATCTTCTTCCTAACACGCTTGGAGTTTAGAACCTCGTTGACATACTCTACGAAATCCTTTCCTTCGTCAGCTCTTGTAAGAGGAGCGTCAAATAGTATGGAACGAATAACCTCAGATGTCATCTGATGAGGATGCTTTAGTGCGTAAAGCTGTAACTCCGAATCGTACTTGTCAAGAGCGTCGTTCAGTGTAGTGTTCACTCTTCTATACCTTCCTCCATACGAAGGACGGAGCTCACCTCTGTTGGTTGAGCCCTTGGGGTTCCAATCTGCAACTTTAACTGCGATGCCCGTATCCTTCCTAATAGGAGCATCGTCAAGCCATGTGTATTCGTAGTACAAGGTGTACTCCTTCTGTGTGTCATAGCTGCTCTTGTTGTATTTGAGCCTTAGTCTTCCTTGAGGGTATTCTCTTCTGTGTCTGCCCATAAATTTCGATATGTAAGAGGAGACTCAAAGTTACAAAAAAATAGACAAGGAAAAAGGAATAAGAAGAAATCCTCCCTCAACAGAATGTCCTCAATGCAAGAAAATAGACAAGGTTATGTTGCGACAAGTTAAGGTAAAATAAAAAGAGACAAGGATTGACTCCTCATCTCTTCTTATTGAATTTCAATGCTTTATACTCGATTTGAGATGCAAGAATAGCCTAATACTCCTCCTCGTTGAAGAAGAAGTCGTCTTTGGTTGGGTAGTCAGGCCAGATGTCCTCGATGCTCTCGTAGATTTCGCCGTCGTCCTCAAGTTCCTCGAGGTTCTCAACGACTTCCATAGGTGCGCCTGAGCGAGTTGCGTAGTCGATCAATTCGTCCTTGGTTGCTGGCCAAGGTGCGTCTTCAAGCCTGTAGGCAAGTTCAAGTGTCCAATACATAGCTATAAATGGATTAAAACGTTACTAATCAATTCTAAATGGTCCTCAATTTCCATTGGGGCGGCAAATATAGACAAAAAAAACAAACATTGACTTTCTTTTTGCTATTTTTGCATCATGACCTTTGTCATACCAATATCCGTACCATAACGAATTACGACATGGCATACCGCAAAGAAGAAATCTACGAGGCAGAAACGACTGCCAAAATTGCAGAGCACTACAAGGAAATCCTGCGCCTTCTGGGCGAGGACGTGGACCGCGAAGGACTCGTGAAGACTCCAGAGAGAGTGGCCAAGGCACTCCAGTTCATGACCAAGGGAAATCAGGAAGACGGAGCCGAGATCCTCAGGAGCGCCATGTTCACGGAGGAGTACAAGCAGATGGTCCTCGTGAAGGACATAGAGCTCTACTCGACCTGCGAGCACCATGTCATGCCTTTCATCGGAAAGTGCCACGTCGCATACATCCCTAACGGCACGATCACCGGTCTGAGCAAGATCGCCCGTGTTGTCGAGACCTTCGCGCGCAGGCTCCAGGTGCAGGAGCGCCTGACTGTCCAGATCCGCGACTGCATCCAGGACACCCTGAATCCTCTCGGAGTCGCAGTCGTCATCGAGGCAAGCCACACCTGCATGACCCTCAGAGGCGTCCAGAAAGCCAACGCTGTCACCACGACCTCAGCCTTCTCTGGAGTCTTCCTCAAGGACGAGAGGACACGCAACGAGTTCCTCAACCTCATCAAATAGTTGAAATTTATTGGCAAATACTTCGAAAAACTTAATACAACCCAAATCAGCCACTCTTTCAACTATCAAATTAAAAGGCTATATTTGTAGAACACTAAAACAAGCCAACAACCCAAACTCAAAAAGTTTTTCAAATGAAGACTGATATCGAAATCGCTAGGGAAGCAAAGCTCGAACCTATCGCAGACATCGCATCCAAGATCGGAATATCCAACGAAGTTCTTGAACCGTACGGAAGGTACATCGCCAAGGTGCCTTACACCCTCATCGACGAGGAGAAGGCAGCAAAGAGCAAGGTGATTCTCGTCACCGCGATCACTCCAACCAAGGCCGGCATCGGCAAGACCACCGTCTCTGTGGGTCTCGCACTCGGCATGGGCAAGATCGGCAAGAATGCAGTGCTCGCACTCCGTGAGCCATCGCTCGGACCATGCTTCGGCATGAAGGGCGGCGCAGCTGGCGGCGGATATGCACAGGTTCTTCCTATGGAGAAGATCAACCTCCACTTCACCGGCGACTTCCACGCCATCACTTCTGCCAACAACATGATCAGCGCCCTGCTGGACAACTACATCTACCAGCACCAGGCTGAGGGCTTCGGAATGAAGCAGATCCTCTGGAAGAGGGTGATGGACGTAAACGACCGCTCGCTCCGTCAGATTGTGACCGGCCTCGGCCCACACGCCAACGGCTGCGTCCAGGAGTCAGGATTCGACATCACTCCTGCATCGGAGATCATGGCTATCCTCTGCCTCTCCACCAGTCTCGAGGACCTCGAGCGCAGGATCAACAACATACTTCTCGGCTACACCCTCGAGAACAAGCCGTTCTATGTAAGTGACCTCGGCGTAGGCGGAGCGATCACAGTCCTCCTCAAGGACGCGATCAACCCTAACCTCGTGCAGACTACCGAGAACACCCCTGCATTCATCCACGGCGGTCCTTTCGCGAACATCGCACACGGATGCAACTCCATCCTCGCTACCAAGATGGCCATGACCCACGGTGACTATGTCATCACTGAAGCTGGCTTCGCAGCAGACCTCGGCGCAGAGAAGTTCCTCGACATCAAGTGTCGCAAGGCGGGCATCCAGCCTGCTCTCACCATCATCGTCGCCACCCTCCAGGGTCTCAAGATGCACGGTGGCGTCCCTGTGGACGGAATCAAGCTTCCTAACATCGAGGGCGTGAAGAAGGGCTTCGCAAACATGGACAAGCACATCCAGAACCTCAAGGGATTCGGCCAGACCGTTCTCGTATGCTTCAACAAGTTCGCTCAGGACACCGACGAGGAGATCGCTCTCGTACGCGAGCACTGCAAGGAGCTCGGAGTTCCGTTCGCACTCAACAATGCCTTCTGTGAGGGAGGCGAGGGCGCAGTGGAGCTTGCGAACCTCGTTGTCGAGACCATCGAGAAGAATCCTTCCGCACCTCTCCAGTACACATATTCTGACGACATGAAGGTAACCGAGAAGATCACCGCAGTGGCCAAGAAGATCTACGGCGCAGCATCTGTGACCTTCGCTCCAGAGGCACTCCGCAAGATCGCGAAGGCTGAGGAGCTCGGCTACGGCAAGTTCCCTGTCTGCATCGCGAAGACCCAGTTCTCGTTCAGCCAGGACGCCAAGGCTTACGGCGTTCCTACCGGCTTCGAGTTCGACATCAAGGACTTCGTGATCAACGCAGGCGCAGAGATGCTCGTAGCGATCGCCGGGGACATCATCCGTATGCCTGGCCTTCCAAAGTCGCCTCAGGCACTCCGCATCGGCATCGTCGACGGACAGATCGAGGGACTCAGCTAGTCAAAAGCAAACCATATATAAACAGACAGGACGGTGAGAAATTCACCGTCCTGTTGTTTTTCCAGGCCATCGTACAAGCCTATTGCTTATTATGATTTTCAGTGAGAGCCTTGACAGGCTTGATGTTTCCGAAGAACTGCTTCGCGATCACGCGTATGACGGTGTATGCAGGAATAGCCACGAGCATTCCCGCCACTCCAGCCATGTGGCCTGCCATCAGCAGCACGAGGAAGATCTCGAGAGGATGGGCCTTGACGCTGTTGGAGTAGATGAAAGGCTGGAAGAGATAGTTGTCGACAAGCTGGGTGAACACGAAGATACCTATCAGCACGGCAACGAATGCAGGGAATCCCACTGCGAGACCGAAAGAGCTTGCACAGACATATCTGATGGTAAGCGAGAGAACTATGCCTACCGTTCCACCGATGAGAGGTCCGAGGTAAGGAATGACGTTGAGGATACCGGTCATGAATGCGATGCCGATCGAATATCTGAAGCCCATCTGAGCTACGAGCAGGAGTCCGAGGAAATTGATAATGGACACTCCCAGCACCTCGAGTATGAGTCCCACGAAATAGCGTGAGATGAGGGTCGCGATCTCTCCGAGGGTGGCCTTCGCCTGAGCCTCGTACCTGTCAGGGACGACAGCGAGGATGATGTTGGTGATCATTCCCGGATTCTTGATGAAGAAGAATGAGATGAACATCACCGCGAAGATGGCAACGAATATGCCGGCGATTATGCTTGCTACGGAGCCGACCATCGATGAGAGAGATCCCATGTCGGCAAGGCCCTGGAGCTCTCCGAGCACCACCTCCTCGATCCTGAAGTCCATTCCCAGTCCAGGGAAGGTCTTGATCAGCGAGAGGTTGAAGTTCTCGAGAGGAATGGACATGGCCTGACCCATGTTGTTGATGTTGGCAGCGCTGACGTCTCCGATTACGCTGCTGATCACAGGATAGATGGTCGTCACGATACCGAGCCCTACTGCGAAGACGCACACGAGGCTCAGCCCGGCTGCAACCCAGTCAGGCATGCGCCTGCCCTTGATGTGCAGTTTCATGAAAACCTTGAAAAGAGGATGGGCGACGAGCGCCACCACTGCCGAGAGCACGATATACGCAAGCACGCTCCTGAAATACCAGCCGACCAATCCGACGATGAGGATTCCGGCGAGTATGATTATGTATCTGGCGAGACGGTCGATGTCCCTTTCTCTGTTTTCCATTCTATATGTATGATGCGGCAGTGCCGCTGTTATTACTTGGATGCCGGCCAGCGAGGCTATGGACCTACCTGCGCGATGCGTAGATGCTGTACGAGAGCACCACCACGAAGCAGAAGAGAGGCACGAGGAACGAGAGGCTGATGCCCACTGCGTCCGAAACGACTCCCTGGAGCATTGGGAAGAGCGCTGCACCGAGGATG
This sequence comes from Candidatus Cryptobacteroides sp., assembly GCF_056207615.1. Classification (NCBI taxonomy): domain Bacteria; kingdom Pseudomonadati; phylum Bacteroidota; class Bacteroidia; order Bacteroidales; genus Candidatus Cryptobacteroides; species Candidatus Cryptobacteroides sp. The sequence continues at coordinate 5,327 of NZ_JBAEER010000088.1, forward strand.
GCCATGATGAGGCCGGATGCACCGATCTTCGCGTCGCCCGGGTGTCCGCCCTTCTCGACGATCTCCACCTCACAGAGTGCCATACCGTAGATGGTAGGGAACATCAGGGACATGAAGACGCTGATGGTCACGAGCGCGATGACTGCGATCCAGCCGGTACCCGCAGCTGCGACTACGACGGTCGTGCAGATGATTGCCATGACTGAGCTGACGACCATGAGCTTCGCAGGCTTATAGAACTTCATGAGCCATGTGAATACGAAGCGCGAGATGCAGAAGCCGATGATGGAGATGAGGTAGATGGTCGCAGCCTTTGACTCCACGACGTCGAGTTCCTTCATCACGAGACGGATGGTGTAGCTCCATGTAGATACCTGCGCACCCTCGTAGAAGATCTGCGCGATCACGCCGAAGCAGTAGTTGCGGTTCTTGATAAGCCTGCGGAAGGTTGCGCTGACCGATCCTTCGTCCGAATCCTTGCCCTCAGGCATCTTCGCGAAGAGCATGAAGACGAGAATGAACACCAGCACGATGCCGAGGCTCATGTAGGTGCCGGACACCGAGTAGAGAGAGATGTCGCGGAGGATGAAGAACTTGCTCATGAGGATGCCGAGGATGGAGCCGATAGGGTTGAACGACTGGGCGATGTTCAGACGCCTGGTCGCGGTCTCCGGCGTACCCATGGACATGATATATGGGTTAGCAGTGGTCTCAAGCACCGAGCAGCCGCCGGCCATGATGTAGATGGCGACGAGGTAGAACGCGTATGACGCCGCCTTCGCTGCAGGGAGAAAGAGTATCGCTCCGAGGGCATAGAGCGAGAGGCCGAGTATGACTCCGCTCTTGTATGAGTACTTCCTGATGAAGAGCGCCGCAGGGAGGGCAAGGCAGAAGTAGGCACCGTAGAAGGCGAACTGGATGAAGCTCGTCTGGGTGTCCGACATGTTCATGATCTTCTTGAACGCGGCGAGGAGGGTATCCGTCATGTTGTTCGCAAGTCCCCAGAGGAGGAAGAGCGAGGTCACGAGGATGAAAGGAACGAGGTACTTTTTCTCGATAGTCTTCATGGAGTAGGAGTGGTTTAGCGTGTTATAAACCATCAAATTTATGAAATTTTTCTAACTTTGCATATCAAAAGACTTTACTAAGAACGTTAACATCTTAAGAAAATGAAAAGATTTCTCTCTTACATCATGGCAGCGCTCCTCGTAGTGACTTTGCCATCTTGCGCAACCCTCAAGGGCGCGCTCATCGGAACAGGTTCAGGTGCAGCACTCGGTGCAGCTGTAGGTGCAGCCATCGGTGACGGCAAGGGTGCAGCCATCGGCGCAGCTGTAGGTGCAGCAGTCGGAAGCTCAGTCGGCTCTATCATCGGCGCAGTCATGGACAAGAAGGCCAAGGAGCTCGAGGAAGTAGCTGGTGCTGAGGTCGAGACCGTGACCGACGTGAACGGACTCGAGGCAATCAAGGTTACCTTCGACAGCGGTATCCTCTTCGCAACCAACTCAGCTACTCTCAGCAACGAGTCTAAGGCAGCACTCAAGGACTTCGCAACCAAGATGTCTGACCTCGCTGACACCGACATCACCATCTGGGGCCATACCGACAACACCGGTACCTACGAGGTGAACCAGCGCGTGTCTAACAACCGTGCAAACTCAGTACAGAAGTACCTCAACTCTTGCGGTATCGCCAACGAGCGCATGATCGCTGAGGGTAAGTCTTATGACATGCCAGTCGCTGACAACGGCACCGTTGAGGGTCGTGCACAGAACCGCCGCGTGGAGATCTACATCTCAGCTAACTCTGACATGGTCAAGGCTGCAGAGAACGGCGAGATCAAGATGAACTAAGAGTTCTTCGAAATACTCGGAAACTATCCGGAATCCTTTTGCGAGGGTTCCGGATTTTTCATTAATTTTGTATCTATGATCGCACTTCTGACCTTCATACTCTACGCCATCGCACAGTACGTCGTCGCGAGGATAGCAGGCTCCGACCGCAAGGCCGCAATGGGCTCGCTCTCCAAGTCCGCGTCGTTCTTCCGAGGTGACGGCCGTACCCCATGGCCCGTCATAGCGTACGGCATGCTAGGCGCATCCCTGACCGGTGTGACATTCATCTCCGTTCCGGGCAACGTATGGGTCCAGAATTTCTGGTACATGCCGATGGTCCTGGGATTCGTGGTCGGATACATCATCGTGGCGCGGGTGCTGCTTCCGCTGTACTACCGAATGAACCTCACATCGATCTACACCTACCTCGACGGGCGTCTTGGTCGTTCGGCCTACTGGACAGGAAACGCATTCTTCTTCCTCTCGCGACTACTCGGCTCCGCAGTCCGCATCTACGCCGTGATCATCGTGCTGACCACTTTCCTGCCGCAGTCGCTCGGAGTACATGTTTCCGAGACTCTGCTCTTCGGAATAATCGCAGTCCTGTTCATCTCGCTCGTATACATCATGACCTACAGGGGAGGAGTCAAGAGCATAATATGGACAGACGTGATCCAGACCACATTCTCGCTGCTGGCGATAGTCCTCGGCATCGTGGTCATCTGCCGCCAGCTCGGATGGGACATCACCGACGTATTCTCCTACCTGCACCAGGGAATCAATCATAACCGCCTTCCGAACGGAAGTGAGGTCACCGGCTATGGGCATGCTTTCACAAGCTGGTTCGACTGGCGCTGGGCAGACGCGACCAACGCGGTGAAGCAGTTCATCTCCGGAATCGTGGTGACCATCGCCATGACCGGACTCGACCAGGCGATGATGCAGAAGAACCTCGCCTGCAAGGACCTCAGGTCGGCCCAGAAGAACATGTACATGACCGGAACGATAATCTTTGCGGCCAACTTGCTCATTCTCCTTCTCGGCGCGCTCCTGTGCGTGTACGTGAATTCACGCGGCGGAATGGAGGTGCTCGGAATCGGCAGGACGGACGAGATCTTCCCGATGATAGCAAGCAGGAGGCTCGGCCCTGTCGTATCTATCTTCTTCATACTCGGCCTGCTCTCCGCATCCTTCCCGTCAGCCGCAGCGGCGATGACCTCGCTCACCGGTTCGATCTACCTATGGAAGGGTGACGACAGGGAAGACGTCGGCAGGAGAAAGCTTGCACAGGGAGTGATAGCACTGCTCATCTTCGCTGTGATAATGCTCTTTTTCCTCGTCAGCGACGACGCTGTCATCAATCTCGTGTACAAGCTTGCCTCATACACATACGGACCTCTCCTGGGCCTGTTCTTCTTCGGAATATTGACCAAGAGGGAGGTATCCAAGTGGGTATCTCCTGTCGTGTCAGTGCTCTCGCCGCTGATCTGCCTCGCACTGAACATGATCCTGCGCCGAAGCGTCGGCTTCGACCTCGGTTTCAGTCTTTTGCTTGTAAATGGAATAGTGACCTTCCTCGGACTGCTTCTGTGCAGCCGCAGGAGAGGCTAGAGGAACTTGTTGAGCTGCGGGTCGTAGGAATATCCCGCTGCCTCGAGCTTGTCGGTGATGTCGCAAGGAGCAAGGTCCAAATCGTCACAGAGCGCATCAAGCGAAGCGTATTCGTCCCTGAGCTTGGTGTTCACCCAGCTGAAGAGCATGATTGGGTCAGAAGGAATGTATGCCATGCTTTCTATCTCCAGAGTCCGTCCATTATCTTCTCGAGCCACTCCGCATCCACCTCGTCGAAGGTAGAGAGCTTCTCGCTATCGATGTCGAGTTCTGCCACGAAGGCGCCTGAGGCGTCGTGGATAGGAACCACGATCTCGCTGCGGGACTGGCTGCTGCAGGCGATATGGCCTGGGAACTGCTCGACGTCAGGCACGACGATGGTGCTGTCCTTTGCCCATGCGGTACCGCAGACTCCGCGTCCCTTCTTGATGTGGGTGCAAGCCACAGGGCCCTGGAACGGTCCGAGGACGAGTTCCTGCGATGGGGTGCCGTCAGACTTGACGCAGTCGCGCACGATATAGAATCCTGTCCACCAGAATCCGAACGCCTGATGTATCATGGCCGACACGTTGGACATCACTGCGACCATGTCGGTCTCGCCGTCGGTCACGGAGCGCACCTGCTTGAGGAGGAGCTCATACTTCTCCGCCTTGCTCGGCTCGGCCTTCCTTGCGTGCGACGGCATGTTGATCTTGCCGACGTTGCTCTTTCCGGTCATGTCGCTGACCTCGAGCTTCATGATGGTCACATGCGGCACGGATGCCATGTTCACGGGGAATCCACCCTCCATGCCCGGATGGTAGCGATTGTTCAGCGACTGGAGTATCTGCACCTTCTCCTCATCGCCGACGATGCTGATGCGGCCGCGTCCGATGACGCTCGAGTACTGGTATGTGCAGTACATGATCTCGCGGTCGGAGACGACCTCGGTCTCGCAGTCCATCTCGAACGAGCACTCAGGGTTGCGTGCGATGAGCTCGTACTTCTTGCCCTCCGACGCACCATGGAAATAGAGGGTGAGGGAAGTAGGAAGGCCCTCCTCCGGGACGTTGGAGTCCGCTTCGGGATCGCCCACGCTCATGAAGAAGTTCAACGGAAGTATGTATGGGACCTCGACGTCGTTGAGTCCGAGGCGACATACCTGACATTTCTCCATTATCTCGGTCATTGCCTTGAAGCTGGTGACCTCTCTGCTTTTCTTTCTCATCCTAAATATGGTGTTCGGGTTGGTTCTACAGGAAGAAGAGGGCTACACCCACGAGGCTTATCACGGTACCGAGCACTTCCTTGAAGGTGACCTTCTTCTTGTAGATCAGGCAGTGCGGGAGTATGATGAGCGCCGGAGTGAGCGCCATGATTGTCGATGCGATTCCGGCCTTGGTGTACTGCACCGCCATGAGCGAGAGCGATACGCCGATGAAAGGGCCGAAAAAGGTGGTGAGGCCGGTGAAGGCCATGGCCTTGCGGTTGTGCCATGCGTCCACGAGCTTGTGGAGTCCGCCGCTGAGCGCAAGGAGAAGGAAGAATCCCACGAGGCCGGTCACCGCGCGTATCATGGTCGAGGTGAACGGCATGAGGGTCACCACGGCTGACGGTGCGTCAGAAGGGATTACGGCCTCATAGCAGTCGAGTCCAATCTTGCTGAGCACGAGTCCGGCACCCTGTCCCACGCCTGCACCTATACCGAGGAGTATGCCCTTGAGCGGGAGCTTAGAACGGACCTTTCCGTCATCGCCCTTCGCGAGTATGGACATGGCGATACCCGAAAGCGTGATGGCCATCGCGAGGAAGGCCTTGGGGCCGAGGGTCTCACCGAGGAAGAGCCATCCTAGGAGAGCCGATACCGGAGGTGCGAGGGTCATGAAGAGCTGACCGAAGCGAGAGCCGATATGGATGTACGAATTGAATAGGCACCAGTCTCCGAACACATATCCGACGAGGCCGGAGAGGGAGAGCCAGAGCCAGGTCTTGGCGTCAGTATACTGTGGAAGGGGACTTCCTGTGGCAGCGAAGAGGAAGAGGCCGATGAAGATGATGGACAGGGTCATGCGGTACACGTTGGTCGGCAAGGTGCCTATCCTGTTTGTGGCCTCGGAAGCGAAAAGTGCGGTCGCTGTCCAGCAGACGGCGACAATCAGCGATATTATTTCTCCTAGGTAAAGCATTTCGGGGCGCAAATATAAGAAATTCCTATCTTTGTAGGATAAAACGAACGACAATGCTTGGAACAATTGTAAATACCTGCACCATCATCATAGGAAGCAGCTTCGGCGCCTTGGTGCGCGGGGGCATAGGCGAGAAGTACAGAAATGTGCTTTTCAACGGACTCGGACTTGCTTGCCTCGTGCTCGGAATGAACGCATCCCTCCCTAACCTCGCGAAGAGCGAGTATCCGGTGATGTTCATCCTCAGCCTCGCCATCGGCGGCGTGATCGGCACCCGGCTCGACCTTGCCGGAAGGATAGACAAGATGAACGCAAAGCTCAATGCCAAGGCAGGAAAGGAGACCAACGGCCTCACTGGTCTCATGACCGGGCTCCTGCTCTACTGCATCGGCACCTTCAGCATCGTCGGTCCCGTCCTCTCCGCGCTTTCTCCTTCGCACGGATGGGCATTCAGCGAATCGGCCAACACCTTCCTCTACACCAACGCGACCCTCGACCTCGTGTCGTCCGCAGTGCTCGCCGCATCCTTCGGATGGATAATGGTGCTCGCTGCTCCGGTCCTCTTCTGCTGGCAGGGAATGTTCTACTGCATCGCCTTCTTCTTCGGAGAGGCCATGCCTGAGCCAATGAGAGTGGAGCTGAGCATAGTCGGAGGCGCACTCATCCTCAGTTCCGGACTCGGTATACTCGGAATCAAGGACCTCAAGACAGTGAACCTTCTCCCATCGCTGCTCGTTCCGGTGATCTTCTATCTTATCAAGGGTCTCTTCTAGGCTATTTCCTGAATTCGGTCGGGGACTGTCCCGTACAGCGCTTGAAAAGGCGGCTGAAGTGGTTGGAATAGGTGAAACCGAGCTGCTCGGCCACCTGGTCCACGCTAAGTGACGGATCTGCGAGCAGGGTCTTCGCCCTGTCGATTATCTTGTTGTGGAGATATTCCTGCGCGGACACATGCAGGTCGCGGCGAACCAGATTGCCGAAATAGTTCGGCGCAAGGTGGAACTGCGATGCACACCATGCGACGGTAGGGAAGCCGTATGCCCTCACCAGTTCGCTACCCGGAGCCAGGTACCCATCCACCATGAGGTCGAGCCTTCGGATGAAATCCGACGTGCGCAATTTCTTCGTGTCGAACTGACGCTCGTAGAAGCGCTTGCAGTAGCTGAGCATCTGTCCGATTCCGAGCCTCAGCATGTGCGCAGTCAGCTCGTCGGAATCCGCGTCGAGCTCATGCTTGATATTCGAGAAGCAGTTGAGCACGATCTTGCGTTCCTCCGGGGTGAGCTCCAGCGACTCCGTAACCTCGAAGTCGAAGAAATTGAACATGTAGAAGTCCCTTCCAAGACCGGTGTTCTCGATCAGTTCGGGGCGGAATACGAGTATCTTTCCCTTCGGGCGCACCGCAGGGTCGAGGTCCATGTACACGACGTCTCCCGGCTTCATCGTGAACACGGTCCCGGGACGGTAGCTCAGCGACATTCCGCCCTTGTTCAGCTGGCCGAAGTTAACATCCATCAGGACGACGCAGTAGCTCTCGAAATCCAGCGGTTCGAAGAGGGAGAGATCGGCCTCGGAAAGGTCGCCGATGCCCACCATGGGATGGGAGGTGGGCTGATGGAAATATGCGTTGAATTCGTCGAGATTGTGTACGGACCTATGCATGTGAAATACCATTTTCTATGTCGCAAAGATACATACTACACTACATATAGACAAGCGAAATGTGTAATTTTGGTATATATAATTGGTACACCATTCCGCAAATCTTTGATTTTGGTAGAAAGATATGGAATTCTGCTAGTTTTGATGGGGTTGGACTGCGTATCTTTGTACCCGCAAAAACGAAACACTTTAAAATCTAATAACTATGGCAGTAAAATTCTACAAGTCAGAGAACCAGGTGCCTCTCGAGATGCACAAGGTTCGTATGGTACAGAAGCTTAACCTCCTTCCTGTAGAGGAGCGTCTCAGAAAGATGCAGGAAGCAGGCAACAACACCTTCCTTCTCCAGAACAAGGACGTATTCCTCGATATGCTCACTGATTCCGGTGTAAATGCAATGTCAGACCTGCAGTTCGCTGCAATGATGAAGGCTGATGATGCGTACGCTGGATGTGAGACCTTCAACCGTGTTGTCGATGCAGTGGACGCACTTTTCGGTTGCAGGAACGTGCTTCCTACCCACCAGGGCCGTGCATGCGAGAACATTCTTGCTGAAGCATTCTGCGGACCTGGCAAGGTCGCTCTCATGAACTTCCACTTCACCACCACAAAGGCTCACGCAACACGTGTAGGCTCTACCGTCGAGGAGCTCGTACAGCCTAAGGGTCTCATCCCTCAGAGCGACGATCCTTTCAAGGGTGACTACGATCTTGACCTTCTCAGGAAGCGCATCAGCGAGATCGGCAGCGAGAACGTCGCATACGTACGCGTAGAGGCAGGTACCAACCTCATCGGTGGTCAGCCAGTTTCTCTCGAGAACATGCTCGCAGTTACTGACATCTGCCATGAGACAGGATGTCTCTCAGTCCTCGATGCTTCTCTTCTCCAGGACAACATCTACTTCATGAAGACACGCGAGGCTCGCTGCAAGTACATGGAGGTAAAGGACATCTACCATCTCCTTGCAGATCACTTCGATCTCATCTACTTCTCAGCTCGTAAGCTCAGCTTCTCCAAGGGTGGTATCATCTGCTCTAAGGATCCTAAGTGGACAAAGATGCTCCAGCCATTCATTCCTCTCTACGAGGGCTTCCTTACCTACGGTGGTATCGACGTTCGTACTATGGAGGCTATGGCACAGGGTCTCTACGAGTCTATGGATATGGATTACATCAGCCAGGGACCTATGTTCATCGAGGCATTGGCAAAGGAACTCGCAGACTACGGCGTTCCAGTAATCCTCCCTGCAGGCGGTCTCGGATGTCACCTCAACGCTGGTGCTTTCGTTCCTGACATGCCTCACAACCAGTATCCTGCAGCTGCAGTGGGTACAGCCCTCTACATCATCTCAGGTATCCGTGGTATGGAGCGTGGTACCGTATCAGAGCAGCGCGAGCCAGACGGAACCGAGCGCTATGCTGAGCTTGAGCTCCAGCGTCTCGCTTGCCCACGCCGCGTCTTCACACTCTCACAGATCAAGTATGTCGCTGACCGCGTTAAGTGGCTCTGGGACAACAGAGAGCTCATCGGTGGACTCGAGTGGACAGAGGAGCCTGAGGTTCTCCGCTTCTTCTTCGGCCGCATGAAGGAGATCGGCAACTGGCAGGAGAAGCTCGTCGAGAAGTTCAAGGCAGACTTCGGCGATTCTCTCTAGTAGATTTTCGCTCACAGCGAACAACACAATAAAAGGAGGCCGGCCCCGAAATTTTTGAGGGTCGGCCTCTTCTGTTTACCGCCGCTACTATCGCAGCGGCTATTTGTTCATACGATTGGAAAATGCTATTCCTTTGGCTGATATGGCTTGCCAGGGAAGAACTTGTTGATGCTCTTGCAATAGGTCGCATACTCAGGATACTTCTGGGAGCTGAGCCACTCTCCGAAGAATGAGCTGCCCTGGAAGAGGACGATCAGGAGGAGGGCGCCGATGATGCTCCAATTGAAGACTCCGATACCTGCACCGATGCTGAAGATGTAGAGAGCCACCCATGTGCCCTGCTCACCGAAATAGTTCGGATGGCGGCTGAGCCTCCAGAGGCCGGAGGTGTTGAAGCCCTTGTTATATGGAGCCGGGAGTTCCTCGAGCTTCTTTCCGGACTTGATCATGCCCCACTTGGTGGACTGGAACCTCCACTGCTGGACATCGGCGGTGGCCTCGTAGCAGATAAAACCGAGCATGAGCACGGCTGCGAGGCAATCCACGATGCCGAAAGGCTTGTCCGAGTTCATAGCCACGAGAGCGGGGAAGGTGGTCATGAGCACAAGAAGGTTTTGGTAGGTCGAGATGAAGAAGAGGTCGAAGATGGCCCATTTCCAGCGAGGCTGGAATTCCTTCCTGTTGCGGAGATATACCCAGCGATAATCCTCCTCACCGGACCAGAATCGTATGCTGTACGCACCCTTCTTCGCGAAGTTGTAGGTCAGGCGCGCGCCCCAGATGGTAGCGAGAACTGCCATCACTACCAGACGCGGGTTCATCCCGCCCCTAACTGCGATGACCCAGAGGTAGATTTCGGGAAGAAGGCTCCAGAGCTTGTCCATCTGGCTGTTGTTGAGGGTGAGCTCACCGACGATGAAGCAGAACGCGATGCTGACTGCGCAGATGGTGAGGATGATGCGGAGGGTCTCAAGCTGATAGGCATCCAGCGCAGGGCCTGCCTGGAAGTAGAGAATCGGGCATGCGACTATCGACAGACCGATGACGATGGCCATGATTGCTATCTTTTTCATTTGGTTAAGAATTTAATGGAGCGCAATATAGCCATTTTCAGCTATATTTGCGCCAAATAATAACGACAAACTCATGAGAAAGACAGCTCTCGCATTCATGGCGCTCGCAGCGATGGTATCCTGCGCGACCAAGCAGACCGAGCCACAGGCTCTGGTACTCTACTATTCACAGACCAACTCAACCAAGACCGTGGCCGAGGAAATCGCCCTCCAGACGGGAGCCGACATCGTAGCCTTCGACGTCAAGCAGCCTTACGACGGCACTTATCAGGAGACCATCATGAGAGGAATGCAGGAGCGCAGCTCAGGAGAATTCCCTAAGCTCGCAGAGCTCGGTTGCGACCTTTCGAAGTATGATGTCATCTACCTCGGATACCCTATCTGGTACGGTACATACGCCATTCCTGTAAGCTCGCTGCTCGCAGAAGTGGACTTCAGCGGCAAGACCATCATCCCGTTCTGCACCTTCGGCAGCGGCGGACTCCAGTCCAGCTCAGCAGACCTCAAGGCAGCGCTCCCTGGTGCTGACATCCGCGAGGGTTACGGCGTAAGGGCCGCACGCATCGACAAGGCAAAGGCTGAGGTCGAGCAGTTCCTCATCCGCAGCGGACTCATTGAGGGTGAGGCAATCACTCTTCCCGAGTTCTCAGCACAGCAGCCTGTCACCGAGGCCGAGGCAGCCATTTTCGACGCAGCCTGCTCAAGCTACCCTATGCCGCTCGGCACTCCTGTGACCGTAGGTTCGAGGAGCATCCCTAACGGAACCGAATATCTCTTCACCGCCGAGAGCATGGGCGCAGACGGCACTCCAAGCAAGGCGTGCATCTATGTGACCGCAGAGGAGGGAAGCGTACCTGAGTTCACCCAGGCAGTTAGGTAAGCCGGGATGAAGCTCTTTCTCACATACATACTGATCATCAGCATCGTGACCTTCTGTGCCTACGGCATGGACAAGAGGAAGGCGAAGAAGAGCAAATGGAGAATACCCGAGTCCACCCTGCTGCTGCTCGCGGCGGCAGGTGGATCGATCGGTGCCCTAGCCGGCATGTCCTTCTTCAGGCACAAGACCAAGCATAAGAAATTCACCATCGGGGTCCCTATGATCCTGATGGTGCAGATCATACTCATCATCTACTATCTGGCGAAGATCCGCTGATACTCGCAGCTTCACCGATAGAACGCAAAGCACCGGCTAAATGAACAGGGAACAGATAGACGCGAACCGCCTGCTCATCATCGATGAGCTCCGTGCGACCAAGGTCGAGGGGGTCGAGAACCTCATCGCCCTCATGGACAGGCATGGCTTCTTCAGCGCATGCTGCCATAGCCATGACGACAGCGAGGGCGGCACCGCAAACCACTCCCTGTGGGTGCTCTGGTTCGCAAGGGAGACGAGGGAAGCGCTGCTGAAGGAGAGGCCGGAGCTCGATATCCCCGAGGAGAGCCTCACGATCGCGTGCCTGAGCCACGACATCTGCGACAGCACTTTCCCGGCAATCCCGGGACATGGAACCCGCTCCCGCGCCATACTCGAAAAATCGGGGTGCAAGGTAGGGGAGAAAGTGCTGGCGGCCGTATGTGCACATTCCGATGCCGGACTCGGAGGTGCTTCCGGAAATGAGAGCAGCCGCGATTCCAATGACCCGAACGAACTGCTGCACTACATACTCCATGATTCCGACCAGCGCAGCGTACAGTTCTGCGACTGCCTACCGTTCGGCACCGAGCCCACCGACCCTTTCGAGGGCAGTGATGCGGATGAGTTCATAGATGTGCTCTTCGACCAGGGCGACCATAAGATATGGTCCGGCACTGAAGGACATGAGGGTATCTTCGACGGCAGCGAGACGTTGGTTGAGTTCCCCGTCCACAAAGTCCTCAGCATACCGGTGCGCAAAGAGGGCAAGGGCGAGGACATAATGGTCATGAGCGACGATTACGGCAAGTACGCGCTGATGTTCCTGTCCGAGGAGGGCAGTCCCGACCTTTACTGTTCCGACAGGGTAATGTTCGGCTACACGGACTTCGTCTTCTACATCACGCGCTTCCCGCAGCAGAGATCCTCATACATCGCAACCCGCAACGCGAAGGGCAGGTGGGGAGTACTCAGGGTCAGGGTGAACCGCAAGCGCAGCGGCGACCATCTCATCATACTGGAGAAGGTCATCGATTTCACCTACCGTGACAGCAAGAAGGCCATCGATTCGATGACCTCCAAGACCGGGCGCTACATCCGCGTCCGCCATCCTTATTTCTATTCGGAAATCCGCTCAGGCTTCGCTTTCTGAGCGATTCCGCACCTGCGACCTTCTAAAGATAAGTGACGGTCTCCGAGAGAGGCTTCCTGCTGTCGTGGTTTGCGAGCGGGCCTGCGCCTGGAGCTGCGTATCCGAGGTCGAGGATCATGAGGATGGCCTCATCCTCGGGAAGTCCGAGTTCCTTTGCGAGCGCATCCGGATCGAAGCAGTTCACCCAGCAGCTGTCGACACCGACGCTCTGAGCAGCAAGGATCATGTGCGTTGCGACGATGGTCGCGTCCTCGACACCTGAATTCCTCTTTCCGCCAGGGTATGTGTACACGTCATTCACGTTGAAGGCCACCACGAGGCAGGTAGGGGCACCGTAGCGGCAAGGGGTGTGCTTGTCGATCTTTGCAAGAGCATCGCGAGACTGAACGACATATACATGCTGCTCCTGGAGGTTCTTTGCGGTAGGGGCGAGCCTTCCGGCTTCGAGGATGTCATCAAGTGCGGCCTTTGCGACCTGCTTAGAGTCGAAACGCTTGCATGAGTAGCGTTCCTTTGCGAGTTCGATGAAATTCATATTGCGTTTTAGTTTAGTTGTCGGATATTTATGATTCGCTAAGTTAATATTTTTGCCTTAGCTTCGTAAGCCCTAAAGAAACAGAAGCATCATGATTATCGAGACCAAGCGACTAATACTCAGAAGGTGGCAGGAAAGCGATGCCGAGGCACTCTTCAGATATGCATCCGACCCGGATGTGGGGCCTCGTGCAGGCTGGCCTCCGCACAAGGATATCGAAGAGAGCAGGACCGTCATCCGTGATATCTTCACGAACGACAGGACATGGGCCGTCGTCCTCAAGGAGACTGGAGAGGCCATCGGATGCATGGGTTATTTCATCTTCGGCGAGAGCAACATCGAGATAGGTGAGGAGGACGCGGAGATCGGATATTGGATCGGCCGTCCATACTGGAACCAGGGCATATGCACCGAAGCCCTGCATGCGATGGTGGACTACTGCTTCAATGTCAAGGGCTTCTTCACCCTATGGTCCGATTTCTTCGTGGACAATCCGGCTTCCGGCAGGGTAATGGAGAAATGCGGGTTCATGGACACAGGCCGAGAAAACCTCTGCAGCAATCTCTATCACGGCTCCGACCGTCCAGTTCATATCATGAGACTGGATTACGCGCTGGAGTAGAGCGAAAATGTAAAAATAAGATGCTTTTACACCCCTTATTCTGCATATTTCTGTAATATTAAGAGAAAATTACTAAATTCGCATCACTAAAATGCAACGACATGAGTAAGTATGATCAACAACAGAAAGAGCAGATAATCAAAAGGCTTATCTTTGACAATCCATGGTGGTCTACAGGAAAGATCGCAGATGACTATGATGCAATGCCACGTAGGCCCTATATTGATCTGTTCTATCCTATAGTAGCGGATCTTTCGCTTCGCAGGGCCGCCATCCTCATGGGACCGAGACGTGTCGGAAAGACAGTGATGATCTATCACAGCATCAAACGTTTGATAGACAGTGGTGTTGATCCCCAGAGAATCATATACATGTCAATCGACACGCCGATTTACAGTAATGTGTCTCTCGACGACCTGTTCTCGTACGCACGTACCTCTCTTCATAAAGAAGACGTAGACGGGTTCTTTGTGTTTTATGATGAAATCCAGTATCTGAAAGACTGGGAAGTTCATCTCAAGTCTATGGTCGACACGTACCGCAAAACCAAATTCGTTGCATCAGGTTCCGCAGCAGCTGCCTTGAAGATGAAGAGCAATGAAAGCGGTGCTGGCCGATTCACCGATTTCATGCTCCCTCCACTGACATTCTTCGAATTTCTCCAACTCCAGCAGAGGGATGGAAACATCATTAAAGAAACAGACCGTTCAATCTGCCCATACGGAACGCTTGATATCGACAAGCTGAACGAAGACTTCTTTGAGTACATCAACTTTGGTGGTTATCCAGAAGTCGTATTCTCTGAGAAAATCAAGGAGAACCCTGGGAAATACATCAAAAACGACATTGTTGAAAAGGTCCTGCTACGAGACCTTCCAAGCCTCTATGGAATCTCTGATATCCAGGAGCTCAACAAACTCTTTCTGCATATTGCTTTCCGAAGCGGCAATGAATTCTCATACGAGACACTTTCAAGCGAAGCAGGTATCAAGAAGGACACCATCAAGAAATACCTTGAATATCTGGAGGCGGCTTTCCTGATAAAGGTTGTGAACCGTATTGATCAGAATGCCAAGAAGATGCAGCGTGTCACTTCAATGAAAATATACCTCACCAATCCTACACTACGCTGTGCCCTGTACACGCCAATCAGTGAAAGCGATGATGCTTGCGGAGAGATGGTTGAAACAGCTATCTATGACCAGTGGATACTTGGAGACAAGACAAACTTCTACTATGCCAACTGGAGCAAGGGTAGAGAAAAGGGTGAAGTCGACATCGTCTGGGTAGAAGCAGCCTCGCAAAAGGCTTTCTCTCTTGCCGAGATCAAATGGACAGACAAGTTCTATGAAGACCCGAGTCACCTCAAGTCACTCAGGAAGTTTCTTGAGGTAAATGATGGCATACGCAAAATCATTGTGACTACAAAGTCAAAGATTGGCAGTTCAACCATTGATGGCAACACATTCCTCTTCATTCCATCTGCCTTGTACGCATACTGGGTGTCAAAATATCTTTTCGAAGAGAAGACCAATCAAATTCTTCTTCCGGAGAGCAATGCATAATAAGCATGAAAAAATCTCTTATTTGAACATTTGCTTATAAATCGTTGAATATCATTTATATAATGATGTAAAATAAGAGACGAAAACACACAAAATACAGAAATATGATTCTTAACGTGCTTCTTGCGGAAGATGTAATCCACGCAGAAGCACTTTTGTTATATACTCACTATCTTAGCAACAGACAATAGTCCGTTCGTAGAGGTTATGCAGAACCTTGCACGTGCCCGAGTTCATTGCGCTTCCGCAGAGATTTCTCAACAATTTTTGCTTGTCATACCTTTTAGAGGAGTTCTTTCAGGCCTGTGACAATTCGTCTCAGGCCTTCTTTTGCGACGGAACTAGGGCAAGCCAGATTGATGCGAATGAAATTGTCATCCCCGTACATGCTTCCAGCATTGATCCATACCCTATTGTTGTTCAGAAGATACTCTTCAATCTCCTCCGAGCTATTCACCTTCTTTCCAAGTAGACTGCGGCAGTCAATCCAGGCAAGATAAGTACCCTCCAGCGGTGTGATTGGTAGAGACGGTATCTCTTCTTTGAACATCCCTCTCAGAAGACAGTAGTTCTCCCAGACAGTCCTATTCATTCCCTTGAGCCACTCTTCTCCAGGACCGATCGGGTATCTATCGCTCGATGGGACGCCGTATGCCGCCTGAAGAGCAATCACTCCGAATGGATTGACATCACAGACTTCGTTCACGTTGATAGCCTTATTGATTCTTCTAGCCCATTCCGGGTTATTGGTAATGATATTGGCTATCTGCAGGCCTGCCGTGTTGAAAGACTTGGATGGGGAGTTGAGAGTGATGCAACAGTCTTGATTGTCGCTGGAAATGCTTGCAAATGGAACGAACTTATGTCCAGGCATGACAATCTCGCAGTGAATCTCATCACTGACAACTATCACATCATGTTTTCTGCATATGCATCCGACCTTATGAAGTTCTTCTTTTGTCCATACTCTTCCCGCAGGATTGTGAGGGTTGCAGAACAGAAGAATCTTCGTTCGCGGATCAGCGCACATCTTCTCAAGGCTCTCGTAATCGATACCGTAGCTCACGACCCCTTCATCGCTGATGCTATAGTTGAGAGGACACTTCAGAGTCTCGCACTCGTTGTTTCTGATGGAAGAGAAGAAGCAGTTGTATACAGGAGTCATCACGATGACCTTGTCTCCAGGAGTGGTGAACGCCTTTATGGTGACAGAAATAGCGGGGACGACTCCGGAGGTATACTGGATCCAATCTCTTTCGATTGTCCAGTTATGACGGCGCGAGAACCAGTTGATGACAGATTCGTAGTAGGTCTCAGGGACGCTGGTGTATCCGAAGACTCCATGTTCTACTCTTTTATGAAGAGCATCGATGATGCAGTCTGCGACTCTGAAGTCCATATCTGCCACCCACATAGGGATAACATCTCCTTTGAGGCTTTCACCTTCATCCCATTTGTAGGAATCAGTTCCTCTTCTATCGACTATTCTGTCAAAAGTGTTCTCCGCCATATTATCTTGTTAGAGTGTGGAAATTTCACAATCAGCTGGTGCCTTGATGTTCTCATCCAAGATGATTTCACCATAACCCTTAGCTTTTATGTAGCCTGTCTTGGGGTTCTTTACAGATGGGATTACGTTAAGCACGGTTGCCTTTACCTCAGAGTATTCAAGAGCAAGGTCTGCATCGCTCTCAAATGTGCAGTTCTCAAGAATCAGGTTGTCGGCATAGCAAAGGGGCTGAGTGCCACCGATGCGGCAGTTCACAAGACGAAGATTCTTCGAATGCCATCCAAGATATTCTCCGTTGATGAAAGAGTTATAGACCGTCACATTCTCCGTTTCCCAAAGGGAATCCTTACTCTGAAGGTCAGAATCCCAGATCTCAACGTTCTTTGCATGCTGGAATGAGTAGTTGCCGTTAAGTTTAAGGTTCTTTACCTTGACGTTCTGGCAATACATGAAGATGTAATCTGCATTGTCGGCTTCCATTCCATCGATGTCGATGTTCTGACAACTCCAGAATGTCTCCTGCGCATCAGGCATCTTGACATTGCGAAGAGTTACTACATCACATTCGCGGAACATCTTCGGAGCATCCACAAGGCAATCCTTCATGTTGAAATTGGATGTATGCCAGACAGAAGACCTGGCAGTGACTGCGAAATAGCAATCCTCTACGAAGACATTCTCGTCACACCAGAATACGTACTTACCCTCAAAGCGGCACTTGTCTGCCTTGACGTCAGTACATTCCTTGACTGATGATTCTCCCACATGGATAGTAACATCAGTAAGATGAATGTCATGCTTATTATACAGAGGCCTTTCCCCTCCGAATTCTTGTGATATGATCTCTTCCATTTGCTTGAGTATATATTTATGCCAATGATAGTTTCATCCATTTGTCGCCTCGCAGTCTCCACAGGAACAGCAGTCCTCTGAAGTTAAGCTCGATGCACATTGCAATCCAGTATCCTATCAGTCCGTACATCGGTGTCAGGATAAGAGCCAGACCAATTCTTACGACCCACATGCTGAGCAGGTTCATCGCGCTAGGGACAAGAGTGTCACCTGCTCCAACGCAAGCACCGTACGCTACCATGGATACGCCGTACATTGTCTCCGCAAAGGCCTCTATCCTAAGACATCTTGCACCAAGAGCGACCACGTCGGGATCAATGCTGAGCATTCCCATGAGAAGGGGAGCGGTGAGGTACATAACCACAGACAGTGCGGTCATGACAAAGGCTCCCATACATATGCTGATTCGGGAGAATCGCTTGGCAAGCTCTTTTCTTTTAGCTCCAAGGCTCTGCCCGACCAAAGTTGTCGTAGCGACTTCGATACCATACCCAGGCATGTAGCAGAAGCTCTCTGCGGTGATCGCAAAGGAGTTGGCGGCAATTGCTATGTTCCCGAGAGGAGCGACGATGATCGTGCTCATTATCTGTGCTCCGTGCATGATGACATTCTGAAGCCACATAGGTCCGGATATGCCAAGTGCGGTTTTGAGACATTCCTTATCCGGCATGAATGATCCCTTGTCCTGCAGGAGGTTAAGCTCTTTTGACCTGATGACAAGGAAGTACATCATAAGTGATGCTGTTATCATCTCTGCCACTCCCGTTCCCAGAGCTGCGCCTCTTACTCCCATGTCGCATCTGAAGATGAAGATATAGTTGAATATCACATCCATGAAGCACATCAGGATATTCAGAATGCTTGGTACCTTCATGTTACCACTTGCTTGAAGCATTGAACCTGCCAGGTAATTCAGCTGAATGAGAGGGAGGAAAGAAGCGTAGATAAAGAAGTATCCACTGGCATCGCCGGCGATGTCATCTCCGCCTCCTAACCAATGGGGAAGTTCTCCGCTTATGGAGATACCGATAAAGCAAAGTGCAATACTGAACAGGATAAGGCTCAGGATTCCCTTTCTGAGGACTCCTCGAGCTTTCACGAAATTGTTTGATCCGATAAGATGGGCCACCTGCACAGAAAAACCCGAAGTCGCTGCGGAGCAGAATCCTCCGAAAATCCAGGTACTGGTCGAAACAAGTCCGACAGATGCTGAGGGTCCGGCTCCAAGGCTTCCCACCATGGAGGTGTCTATATAGGACATAAGAACAAACGACAACTGCGCGAGAATCGCAGGTATACTCAGATATACCGTAAGCAGAATCTGCTCGCGATAGGACATTGACTGTCCTGATCTGATCTTTTCTAACAGTATATCTTTGTTCTTAAGTCTTTCCATAGCCACTGATGAGGGCACAAAGATACAACAAGTTAACAACTCTTTTGCCTGTCCTTTTTCTTTTATTTCTGGTCTAGTATTCGCAAGATATATATTAACTTCACGCTGAATTAATACCAATCTTCATGGAAGAACCAATTCTCAACTCCCACAACAAGGCAGAATATGAGCCTGCTCATACCTGCGAGCATATTTTGAACAGGACGATGGTGGACATGTTCGGATGTCCGCGCAGCAGGAATGCTCATGTAGAAAGGAAGAAGTCCAAATGCGACTATCTGCTGGATGCATGTCCGAGCGACGAGCAGGTCGCGGCAATCGAAGCCAAGGTCAATGAGGTGATCTCAGCGTCCCTGCCCGTGACCATTGAGTTCATGAGCAGGAATGAAGCTGCATCCATCGTGGATCTGAGCAAGCTCCCGGAGGACGCATCAGAGACGCTGCGCATCGTTCGCATCGGCGACTATGACGACTGCGCATGCATCGGCGCACATGTGCAGAACACCTCCGAAATCGGAGAATTCAAGATCATCAGCCACGACTTCAACGACGGAGTCTGGAGGGTAAGGTGGAAAGTATTTGAAAAGTAAGTTATTATGGGACAGATAGAAAAGATGCTCGAATTCAACAAGGAATTCGTCAAGAACCAGGAGTATCTCAATCATCAGACAAGCAAATATCCAGACAAGAAGATAGCGATCGTGACATGTATGGACACGAGGCTCCTGACCTTGCTTCCGGCGGCTCTTGGCATCAAGAACGGCGACGTGAAGATGATCAAGAACGCCGGTGCCGTCATCACGAATCCGTTCGACAGTACGGTCAGAAGCCTTCTGGTGGCGATCTATGAGCTCGGGGTCAACGAGATCATGGTCATCGGGCACACGGGCTGCGGCGTGCAGGGAATGGACTCGCAGGAGATGCTCCATCTTATGAGGGAACGCGGAATTGACGAGGAGCACATCAATCTCATGCGCCATTGCGGCATCGATCTCGACTCATGGCTCCACGGCTTCGACGACACCGAGTCCGCGATGCTCGAGACCGTCGACCTGATCCGCAACCATCCGCTCATGCCTAAGGACGTCAACGTCGCCGGCTACATCATGGATTCCGTCACCGGCGAGCTGAAGGCTATTTGATGGGTTCTCCCCTTTTAGCATTCGCCTGCCATACAATTGCGATTATGTTAAGTTGAATGTGTCATATGCTGTGTCCTTTGTACTGCTATCTAAAAGTGGACACAGAAAATTGTTAAAAATGATTGATTTTGATGAATGGTAGACAAATATACTAATTTCTCGAAATTTCATTTCCCAGATATAGACATAAAACGCAATATTTGTCGGTTTTCGTGTTATGCCGTAGACACACTATTTTGAACCTTTATTTTCCTCCTTTCTCTTTCTAAATTTCGGTATTTCAGATAGTTGCCTATCTTTGAACGTGTCTTTGTGCTCGATTTCGCCTTGATTATATCGCATTAGAAAATTGTGCGGTGTATCATAATCCAGTGCAAAGCAGGGTCTCTTATGGTTGTAATAGTGCTGGTATATTGCAAGGAGCATTAGCACCTCATCCCTTCTATGGCAGCCTTCAATGTCAAAATCAACTATTAGCTCCTCCTTGATCCACCCGTTCAGTGCCTCATTCACCGGGTTGTCTGTGGGCGTTCCGGCTCTGGACATGGACCTAACTATGTTCTCCTCCTTGATTAAGTCATTGTAAGCAATTGATGCATAAACGCTTCCCTGATCAGTGTGCAGTATCGTTGGCGTATCAGTCGGGAATCCATCATATCTCAAGATACGGATTATATCCTCCAGTCCATCAAGGTATTGCGTCCTGTCTCCCCTCCTTACACCGACTCTGTACGTCAGCATCTCCTTTGTGAAAACGTCAAAGTAGAAGGTAACTTCAAACACCCATAGGGCACCCTTTATCATAGTCATGTCGGATACTATCACCTGCCTTGGACGATCCACTGTCTCCCATGTAGAGTAGATCAGGTTCGGATACTTGTCGCGCTCCTTTCTCGGCCTGTAATGCATTCTATGCGTTGTTTCAGCCGTAATTCCGAGGAATCTGAAGCACCTGTATACATAGCCCTCGCTGACAGTTATCTTCTCGTTTATCCTGATGTAGGCAGCAACCCATCGATAGCCATGCGTCCGATGCTTTTCATGCGTCTTCTGCACCAGATCAAGGATATATTCACGATGCTTGTCAGTATCGGATGGACCGCGTTTCTTCCATTTGTAATAGCCGGACCGGCTTACACCCATCAGCGAGCAGATCTCATCTACATCGTACTCTGAGGAAAGCTGCTCGACTATTTGGTACTCTTCTCCTTTAAACGAATATAGATTGTCTCCCCATCTGGGTTCGTCTCCACGGCATAGTTTTTTTTTAATCGTTCGTTCTCGATGCGCAGTCTGAGGATCTCTCGCTTGTAGTTCTCTTCCGTCCGGACAAAGCCCTCCGGGAACACGTCAGGCAGTGATTTATCCTGGCGTGCAAGAGCCTCCAAGCCACCAGAGTCGTACTGGCGCATCCAGGTGCGGAATGAGTTCATCGCGATGTTGTTGGCCAGACAGAAGTCATACAGCCTCACCTTGTCATTACCTCTGTACTGACGGATAAGCAGCTCTTTTTCGAGCGGATTCAGATGTTTTCCCATAAAAGTAAACTCCCTTTGTGGTAGATCAAGACTTGCATTGCTTGGAGGCCGGTGGTTATCTCCCGCATGGTCTGCGGGGAGCTCTGGGAAATGGCTCTCCTCGTCCATTCGAGGATAACCACCTACGACAGTGCTTCGATAACACGGCACTAAGTTAAGCAAAACTTTTTTCTACCTCTCTGTGTCTACTTTTTTAATAGCTTCA
>NZ_JBAEER010000089.1:0-6675 GCF_056207615.1 Candidatus Cryptobacteroides sp.
CCTGTATCGGTTCTCCCTGTCGGTGGTATCTACGAGCGTCAGGACAACTCTATGCTCGGTTACGACTTCCGTGCAACCGCGAACTTCAACAAGACCTTCGCTTCGAAGCATATCGTGAACCTCTATGGAGGTACCGAGATCAACAGCATCGAGCGTCATGGTATCTGGTTCCGCGCATGGGGTCTCCAGTACGGCATGGGTGAGACTCCAAACTACGACTACCGCACCTTCAAGAGAGGTTCTGAGGAGAACAGTAACTACTACACCATGACCAACAAGCATGACCGTAGTGCTGCATTCTTCGCAAACGGAACTTACTCTTATGATGGACGTTACGTCATCAACGGCACCATCCGTTACGAGGGTACCAACAAGCTCGGTAAGAGCCGCCAGGCACGCTGGCTTCCTACATGGAACGTCTCTGGTGCGTGGAACATGCATGAGGAGAAGTGGATGAGGAATGCATATCCTGCAATCTCTCACCTCAGCCTCAAGGCTTCTTACTCACTTACCGCAGACCGCGGTCCTTCTTCAGTGACCAACTCTGCAGCCGTCATTTCTTCTACCACTCCTTGGAGGCCATTCGCAAGCGTTCGTGAGTCTATGCTCTACATCGCAGACCTTGCAAATACCGACCTTACATATGAGAAGAAGAAGGAGCTCAACCTCGGATTCGAGGCCGGCTTCGTTGACAACAGGATCAACCTCACCTTCGACTGGTACACCCGTAATAACTACGACCTCATCGGTGTGATCAACACTCAGGGTATCGGTGGACAGGTACAGAAGATGGGTAATATCGCCAGCATGAAGTCAGACGGTGTCGAGATCTCCCTCACTACTACCAACGTGAAGGTGAAGGACTTCTCTTGGACCACCAACTTCATCTACTCGCATTCTCATAACGTCGTGACTGACCTTAAGACCACCACCCGTATGATCGACCTCATCACCGGTAGCGGTTTCGCACAGGAGGGTTATCCTGTACGTGGTCTCTTCTCGATCCCATTCCTCGGCCTCAACGAAGAGGGTCTCCCTGTATTCAAGGATCAGGATGGTGGCGAGTCTGTTACCGGCATCTACTTCCAGGAGTCTGAACCGGAGAAGCTCAAGTTCCTCGAGTATTCAGGTAACGTAGATCCTACCGACGTCGGTTCATTCGGTAACGTATTCCAGTATAAGGGCCTCAGACTCAATGTCTTCCTTACCTACTCATTCGGAAACGTCATCCGTCTTGACCCTGTCTTCAGCAGCAGCTACAATGACCTTGACTCAATGCCTAAGGAGTTCAAGAACCGTTGGACTGTTCCAGGTGACGAGAAGGTTACTGACATCCCTGTCATCGCCAGCGCATGGCAGAACAAGCTCGACTCTGACCTCAGATATGCATACAACGCATACAACTACTCTTCAGCTCGAATCGCAAAGGGTGACTTCATCCGCCTCAAGGAAGTGTCACTCAGCTACGATTTCCCTAAGAACATCGTAGAGAAGATGAGACTCGGTTCCCTCAGCCTCAAGGTTCAGGCAACCAACCTCTGCCTCCTCTATGCTGACAAGAAGCTCAACGGTCAGGACCCTGAGTTCTTCAACACCGGTGGTGTTGCCGTTCCGCTTCCTAAGCAGTTCACTTTCACTCTTAAGATCGGTCTTTAATCAATGGAGGGAAACACTATGAAAATGAACAGAATTATATATGTATTGGCAGCTCTCGCTCTCGTGGCAACATCTTGCGACAAGTTCCTCGATGTGATGCCTGATAACCGTACCGAGCTTGACACGCCAGAGAAGATCAGAAGCTTTATTACTTCTGCATACCCGGAGACCGATTATATGCTCATCACCGAGTTCTCCTCAGACAACGTTGATGACTATGGTGCAAACAACCCTAACCATGATCGTTTCATCGACCAGGTTTTCAGATGGGAGGAGATCACCGAGTCTGATAACGAGGACGTCGAGAATCTCTGGGGTAACAGCTATATCGCAATCGCAGCAGCTAACCAGGCTATCGAGGCAATCGAAGATCTGGGCGGTGCTGAGGCAGCAGGCCTCGAGGCTGAGATGGCAGAGGCTCTCCTTTGCCGCGCATATAGCCACTTCATCCTTGTGAACGTATTCGCACAGGCTTATTCTGCAGAAACTGCAGACAAGGACCTCGGCGTCACCTACATGCTCCGGCCAGAGCAGGGTCTCAACCCTAAGTATGAGAGGAACACCGTGGCTCAGGTTTACGACTACATCGACAAGGATCTCCAGGCAGCGCTTCCTTACGTAAGCGAGCAGTACTACACTGTGCCTAAGTATCACTTCAACAAGAGGGCAGCCTACGCTTTCGCTACCAGGTTCTACCTCTATTATGAGAAGTATGACGAGGCTATCAAGTGGGCAGACCTCTGCCTTGGTACTCAGCCTGGCACCATCCTCCGTGACTGGAAGGACGTAGCAAAGATGACTCAGGATCCTGATGTGATCTGCCAGCATTACATTGACGCAGGTCTCAGCAGCAACCTCCTCCTCATCACTGCTTACTCTAAGATGGGTCTCTGCTTCGGCCCTTACCGTGTATACTCAAGATATTCTCATGGCAAGTACCTTGCTGAGAACGAGACAGGTATCGCTCTTGCAACCCTTCTTGGCACCAACAACAGGAACTTCTACCAGTCTGAGATGAAGATCTACAGTGCTACCAACCTTGATAAGGTCATCTTCTGGAAGCTGCCTTATCTCTTCGAGTACACTGACCCTGTCGCTCAGATCGGTTACTATCGTACCGTATATCCTGCATTCACTTCAGATATGACTCTCCTCGAGAGGGCTGAGGCTAAGATTCTCGCAAAGCAGTATGACTCTGCAGTCGAGGATATGAATACTTGGCTCAACAACATCTCAAGAAGGGAGTACAACCTCACAGCAGAGGATATCGTATCCAAGATGAACAGCGTCAACTACTCAAGCTGGGATGTTGCTACCGTCAAGAAGGAGCTCAACCCTGGTTTCGAGATCGGTGAGAAGGGCTCTATCCAGGAGAACCTCCTCCAGTTCGTACTCCTCCTCAAGAGGGTCGAGGGTCTCGCAATGGGTCAGAGATGGTTTGACGTGAAGCGTTATGGCATCGAGATCGAGCGTCGTGAGATCAACATGAAGGGTCTTCCTGAGCAGGTAATGGACAAGCTCGTAGTTCGTGATCCTAGAAGGGCCATCCAGGTTCCTGTAAAGGTAAGCGACGCAGGCTATGAGAAGAACCCACGTTAATTTCCAACCAATCATGAGATTTATTATGAAAAAGAATATTTTTGTCATCGCAGCCTTGGCGGCAGCTCTCTTCGGAGCAAGCTCTTGCTCTGAGGATGCTCTCAACCCAGAGAGTGTCATCACCGCCGATATCTACGAGAAGAATGATTTCGACAAGTGGTTGGAGTTCAATTACGTCAACCCTTACAACATCGATTTCAAGTATCGTTTCGAGATGAACGAGTCCGACATGAACTATTACACTATTCCTGCCGATATGGAAAGTGCAAATATGATGGCTCACCTCGTTAAGTATCTCTGCGTCGATACATATGATGAGGTCGCAGGCCTCGACTTCACCCGTGGTTACTTCCCTAAGATGTTCTTCCTCATCGGAGAGTGGGAGTATCGTAACAACGGAACCTTCATCCTCGGTACTGCAGAGGGTGGTAAGAAGATTCTCCTTTCAGGTATCAACTACCTTCCTATGTACCTCAGGCAGGGTGCAGATGCTCTCAACCACTACTACATCAAGACCATCCACCACGAGTTCACCCATATTCTCAATCAGACCAAGGACTATCCTGTAGACTTCAAGCAGATCACTGGTTCAGGTTACGTTGCAGATAGCTGGAGTGAGCCACCTTACGATTCTGAGTACCTTACAAACGGCTTCATCAGCTCATATGCTCAGCATTCAGACGGTGAGGACTTCGCCGAGATGGTATCAATCTATGTTACCAACACTCAGGCATACTGGGATGCACAGATCAAGGCTGCCGGCACTGATGGTGCCAAGGCCATCAATGCGAAGCTTGACATCGTAAGACTCTATATGAAGTCAAGCTGGGACATCGACATCGATCAACTTCGTGCAACCATCCTCCGTCGTCAGGGTGATGTCGTAGCGGGCAAGGTTGATCTTACTGATATTTCCATTAACAAGTAAAAAAGGCAGACATGAAAACAAGAAACATAATCAGCGCTCTTGCAGCTATGCTCTTCATGATCCCTGTGCAGTCTTGCCTTAAGGATCAGAAAGATTATTTCGAGGAGTCATCTTCACAGAGGCTTCAGAACTTCAACAGCGAGGCTCAGAAGATTCTCTGCGACGGTGAGGGTACTTGGGTGATGGACTATTATCCAGGTGTCGGTCAGATGTACGGTGGCTATGCTTTCGTACTCAAGTTCACCAAGGATGACGTTACCGTATATTCAGAGATCGCAGACGAGTCTGCTACCAGCCTCTACAGGTTCACTGCAGATAATGGTCCTGTTCTCGTATTCGATACCTACAACCCAGTCCTTCATTATTTCGCAACTCCTTCATCTTCAAGGTATGAGGCATTCGGTGGTGACTTCGGTTTCACCGTGCTCGAGTATGATAATGAAGAGATGGTACTCCTCGGTAAGAGGTCAGGCAACAAGTACTTCCTCCATCGTGCTGCTGAGGGACTCGATCCTCAGGAGTATTGCGAGGGTGTATTGGAACTCTCTGAAGGCTTCGCTGCTGCTTCTCTCGAGGGACAGATCGGCGATCTCGATGTCACCGGTACCGTTGACCTTGACAGCAGGCGTCTCTACATCGATTGGGAGACTGGCGAATTTGACGAGGCCGGCGAGCCAGTCGTGGACGGTGTGTCAATGCCATTCACATTCACTCCTGAAGGCCTCCATCTCTATGGACCAATGGAGGTGAACGGCTACACCATCAGGGACCTCTTCTATCTCGACAACTACAATGCCCTTACCAATGGCGTGATCACTCTCTATGGTAAGCTCCCAGAGGGTTATCAGACTTATGATTCATTCCCTGGCGACTACGTCCTTACCTATGGCTCTACCAACGTCAACGTTAGCCTCGTGCCTACTCAGGACGGTCTCGGATTCAATATCGTAGGCCTTATCAAGGATTACCCTGTATACGCAGCATACGACAAGTCACGCGGTGGTCTCCGCATTCTTTTCCAGAACATCACCACTGTCGGCAGTACTTCTGTCAAGCTCTGCCCACTCGATTCAGGTGCAGGTTACCTCACCTGGACAGAGGGTGTCGGTGTGAATGTTACCTGGAGTGAGAAGAAGGGATACTTCACCTTCTCTGACAACGGCGTATGGGAAGATTACGTTGCTGACTCATTCATCATCTGGTCGTTCGACGCTGCTGGTAACAGCGCAGGTGAGTATTCTGGACTCGGCAATTCACGCTTCTTCGAACTCAAGTCTCTCACCAGACGTTAATCGTATTGAATCATGAAGAACAGATTTTTCATCATAGCTGCAGCTCTCTCAGTCCTCTCGCTCGCTTCTTGCGAGAGGCCTGAGCCGCTCAGCGAGACACCATCGATCGCCGTCCTCTCTGCTGAGCTCGGTATTCCTGCAAAGGGTGGCGACGCTTTAATTGGACTTGACGCGGGTCAGGCATACCAGGTTACGACTGAGTCGTCTTGGCTTACCATCCTTACCCCAAGCACTACTGATGATCGCATCATCAGAATGTCAGCAGGTGCCAACCCTACTATCCAGTCGCGTTATGCACAGGTAGTGGTAACTTCTGGCAAGGACTCTAAGACCTTCACCGTAGAACAGTATGGTGGACGTACCTCAGGCTTTGCTCCTAACAATATCATCGCAACAGCTGACGCTGCTACCTTCGAGTTCCCTTATGACTTCGATGAGATGATCGAGGCATCTGTCGATGCCGAGTGGGTAAGTCTCGAGACTACCGAGACCAAGCTCGTCGTAAAGCTCGAGGAGAACACCACTCCTGCAACAACGGACAACAAGGAGCGTAAGGCTCTCGTAAGATGGACCCTCGGCGTAGACCAGGGCATCATCGAGGTTAGCCAGAGAAATGTTGCGTTCATGAGAGAGGACAGCAACTGGAAGGTCGACTATCTCGGTCTCCAGAAGTATGAGGGTGTGGATGCGGAGTTCATCCAGAACACCGTCACCGACCCTACTATCTCAGGTAAGTACAGCATCACTTATGCTAGCAAGGAAGAGTTCGCTGCAGCAGGTCTCCCTGTAGCAGATTTCGTTGACGTCGTCGCAGCTCCTGGACTTATCGCAGACATCAATTATGCAGTAGAGTACTACAGCGCGTACGGCTATGACGTTACCTTCGGAGACTTCCTCTATGAGGATACCGATTACGAGATCTTCAACCCATTCGAGGCAGGCGACTACTATGCGTTCGCAATCGGACTCACCGAGGACGGTGAGGCTACCGGTCACTTCGCATACTCTACATTCACCAAGAAGGGCGGAAGCGGCCCAGCTACAGGCTATGACTCATGGCTCGGTGAGTGGGAAGTTCCTCACGGAAACTCTACCAGCAAGTTCGACAAGTGGACCATCACAGCAAAGGAGAACGGCGTATCATACAACATCACCGGTATCGAGGGTTACACCGACCTTACCATCGAGGGTATGTATGAC
>NZ_JBAEER010000090.1:0-3768 GCF_056207615.1 Candidatus Cryptobacteroides sp.
CTTGGCCTCCGACTTACATTGCGAAGTGAGCTATATACAGGTGCGATGGTCGCAGCAAGTTCTTTCTCTGACATCTCATGGGTCTCAGAAGCGATGTCTGAGTAAAGGGTCTCGTCGAGGTTGGTACAGCTGCTTGCAAAGAGGCATGCTGCGCTGGCCATCGCCGCGATCATTATTCTATTGTAATTTTTCATGTCAGTGCCGATTAGAAGTTGAGATTAAGACCGATGGTGAAAGTACGTACTGAAGGGTACTTGTCACGTGAGTCGATACCTGAGTACTGAGGGTCAGCATTTGTAAGCTCTGGGTCAAGACCGCTGTACTTGGTAATGGTGAATACGTTCGATGCAGCGAGGTAAGCACGTACGCCCTTGATGTACTTGTTCTCCTTGATAGGAGCATTGTAACCGAGGGTGAGGTTAGAGAGCTTGAGGTAGTCTCCCTTCTCGAGGTGATAGCTTACGAAGGTCTGCTTCTGAGCTACAGAGAGGACGTTGTCGCCATAAGGCTTGTCAGCTGCTGACTTGAGCCTGTTGTAGGTTACGGCGTTGTTCTCGTAGTATGCCCTTGCCTCATTGAGGATCTGAGCGCCGAACTGGCCGGTGAACTGCATGCTGAGGTCGAAGTTCTTGTAGATGAAGGTGTGGCTCCAACCGAAGTTCATCTTAGGGATGGCATTGCCGAGATACTGATGGTACCTTGAGTCGGTGAGCATACCGTCGGTGAGCTCGACAGCTTCGCCAGTGGTAGGATCCTCGATCATCCAGAGACCCTTCTCAGATACACCAACGCTCTTGAGACCGAACCACTGGCCGAGAGGCTTGCCGACTTCCATACGCTGGGTAGGGAGTGAGATAGGCTCGCCGAGGTAAGCGATGTCCTGCTCGTTAGAGGTCTGGTAGAGATCGTTTGAGAGGCTGAGGAGCTTGTTCGCGTTGTATGCGAAGGTAACGGTGGTCTTCCAGGTGAAGTTCTTCTTCTGTACAGGGGTCGCGTTGATTGCAACCTCGACACCGCGGTTGGTCATCTTACCTACGTTCGCGAGAGTTGTGTTCACGAGGTTAGGAGGTGAAGGCACGGTGTAGTACCAGAGCATGTCTGAGGTGTTCTTGTTGTAGACGTCGATGCTACCGCTGAGACGGTTGTCGAGAACGGCCCAGTCGAGACCGATGTTGTACTCGGTTGACTTCTCCCACTTGAGGTCTGGGTTAGGGTTCTGGGTTACAGAGAGACCCTGCTTCCACACGCCGTTATCATAGTAGTACTGGTTGCCGAGCTGCCATACGGTCTTAGAGAGATAGTTGCTGGTAGGGATGACACCGGTCACACCGAAACCTGCACGGAGCTTGAGGTTGTCGAGCCAGGTTGCATTCCTCATGAACTCCTCATTGCTGATGGTCCAACCGAGAGATGCAGATGGGAAGGTACCCCACTGGTGGTTCTTACCGAAACGTGAGCTACCCTCACGACGAACGCTGATGAGTGCGTTGTACCTGTTGCCGTAGCCATAGCTGATACGACCTACGAAACCGATGAGCTTGCTGTCGCTTGCCCAGCTGCCCATGTTTGCCTTACCCTCCTTGAGGTACTGACCTACGCCGATGTTGTTCCACTGATAGTAGTCAGACATGAAGTTGGTGTTGCCTGCATTGAAGCCCTCACCGTAATCATACTGGAAGCTATAAGCAAGGAGACCTTCGAAGCGGTTCTCGCCCCACTGGTTCTTGTATGAGGTAGTCACCTCAAGATTGTCGGTCTTGCTGTAGTTGTAAGAGTGATAAGCGTAACCGGTCTTGTACTGGGTGAACTGGTCATAGTGGTTTGAGGTGTAGTAACCCTCATCGTGGCCGTTGAAGCGGTTGGTGCTGAGCATGAGAGAAGTCTGCCATCCGCGGATAGGCTCGAAGAGCACGTTACCGGTGAGGCGGGTGTTTTCTGACTTGTACTCACCTGTGTGCTCGTAAAGGAGAGCGACAGGGTTCATGTAGTAGTTGATAGAGGTGTTCTCGTACCAGCTGCCGTCAGGGTTCTTGATAGGCTCGGTAGGGTTGCGCATGAGAGCCTGGCGGTATACCTGTGTGCCAGCAGCATCAACAGGACCGTTCTTGTGCCAGTGCTTCTGGATGTTGAACGAAACCTTGAGCATGTCGTTGAGGAACCAGTGTGAAAGACCGGCGTTGAAGCGGAGGTCGTTCGCATAGGTGTTAAGGAACACACCCTGCTGATCACGGTAGGTGATGTCTGCGTTGTAAGAGGTACTCTTGTTACCGCCACTTACCATGAGGTTGTGGTTGTGGGTGAACGCGTTGCGGGTAACTGCGTCGAGCCAGTCGGTATCATAACCCTTGTCCTGGAAGTTGGTCTTGCCCTCCCTGATGTCCTGTGCGTCCATCATGTCAAGAGTCTTGCCGAAGGTAGAGAGTG
This sequence comes from Candidatus Cryptobacteroides sp., assembly GCF_056207615.1. Taxonomy (NCBI): domain Bacteria; kingdom Pseudomonadati; phylum Bacteroidota; class Bacteroidia; order Bacteroidales; genus Candidatus Cryptobacteroides; species Candidatus Cryptobacteroides sp. The sequence continues at coordinate 2,425 of NZ_JBAEER010000090.1, forward strand.
AACCATAGCCGCTGTAGTTTACGCGGGTGTCAGACTCTCTCTTGCCGTTCTTGGTGGTGATGATGATCACACCGGCAGCACCACGGGTACCGTAGATTGCGGCAGCAGATGCATCCTTGAGTACGTCGATGCTCTCGATGTCCTCTGGTGCAACAGTGTCAAGGCTACCCTCGAGACCGTCCACGAGAACGAGAGGAGTGTTTCCACCGCTGAGTGAGATGACACCTCTGAGGCGGATGCTTGAAGTTGCGTTAGGGTCACCTGACTGGTTGGTGATGGTAAGACCTGCGACCTTACCCTTGATGAGGTCACCGGCATCCTTGATGTCACCCTTTGCGAAGTCGTCTGCCTTCACGCTGGTGATTGCCGAAGTGACGTCTCCCTTCCTCTGGGTACCGTAACCGATAACGACTACGTCATTGAGGAGCTCTGAGTCCTCGAGGAGAGTGATCTCTGCTGCGTTGTCAGCAGGAACCTCGAGAGTCACGAAGCCGATTGATGAGATGACGAGGGTCGCGCCCTTGTTCACGGTAATGGTGAAGTTTCCGTCAATGTCTGTGATGGTGCCGTTTGTAGGGACACCCTTCTCAAAGACACTTGCACCGATGAGCGGTTCGCCGGATGCGTCCTTGACGACACCTTTCACGACGACGCCGTTCTGCTCTGCGGCTACCGGTGCATTTCCTGCATTCTCTGCTGCATGGGCGCTGAAAGAAGTGCCCATCGCAACGAAGAGACATACAGCAGCCATCTTCCAGAGACCTGGCATAAGGCTGAAGCTGAAATGTGTTTTCTTCATGTTACTGAATTGTTGTTTGTTTATTTTGGTTTTGATGTAGAAGCATAGCTTCTGAGAGTGACAAATATATGCACAACAATGATGGCTATATAGAAAAATAATCCCAGATGTTGCAATTATTGTCCAAATGGTGTTTATTTCTTTAGAAATGTGGCAAAAGAAGCTGGATTTGCTTGTAAATTAAAAATATTTATTAACGTCGGCGTGTTTTGAGACTCAGATCTGGAATGCCTTGCCGCAGGTGCTATTTTATTTTATATATATAGTATACCCGATGTGCGTGCTTTGGGCCGCAATGGTGCCCGAAAAGAATTTTCGAAGATTTTTTTGAAAAAATTCTCAGAAAAATTTGGAGGGAAAGAAAAAGTGCGTATCTTTGCAGCCCGTTTGAGAAACAACGGAACAGTTCATTGACAATATTGAGAGAGATAACGAGGTAAAGAAGTAAAAGAAATTAGATTAGTCTTTATTTAAATAACAGAGAGTTTTTTCGAAGTTGATAAATGGGACTACAATTTCAAGGCAACGAGTAAAAATCAAGGACA
>NZ_JBAEER010000091.1:0-5484 GCF_056207615.1 Candidatus Cryptobacteroides sp.
TCCGCTCGCATATCATTGAACGATTCCCACTCCGCTTTGCTTACCTTCAAATACCATTCGCTCAATGGCTGCTGAGTCTCAGGATGTTTCTCCCAATACTCGCGAAGACTGTTGATTGATATGATTCTCATGCTGCAAATATATAAATTATTTTGAATGGAATAATATTATTAAATAAATAATCTGCATTTCTGCAATTTTTCAGATTTCGTATTTGCGATTGTGGATAATAGAGTAGCAGCTTTCACCGGATTTTAATAATCCTGAAATTTCGCTGACACATCGTCTTCAGATATTTGTCCTGATAAAAAAAGACAATGATGAAGACAAATCTTATTTTTCTGTTGATGGCATTTTGCCTCACAGAGCCAGCTGTGGCACAGCCCGTAATCCATGGTATCCTACGTGGCAAATATGAGTATGAGCCCAACCTTCGCGCAGGAAGGTTCGAAGTAAGGAATGCAAGACTCTCAGTCGAAGGAAACATCCAGAAGCGTTCAGCTTACAAGATGGAGGTCGACCTTTGCGATGAGTCGGCGATCAAGATGAAAGACGCATGGGTACGCGTGACCCCGATGAAGGACTTCCGCATCACCATCGGACAGCAGAGAATGCCGTTCTCGATCGACGCCCACCGCAACCCTTCCGCACAGTATTTCGCAAACCGCTCATTCATTGCCAAGCAGGTCGGAGACATGCGTGACGTCGGTGTCGCACTCGGTTTTGACTTAAGCGGAAAGGACGGTCGCAGATGGTTTTCTTTCGATGCCGGCATCTACAACGGATCAAACCTTGACAACCAGAAGACCGCATGGTTCAAGACTCCGGCATATTCCGCCAGGATCCAGTTCTTCCCCGTCGAAGGACTTTTGCTGACACCAAGCGTCCAGCATCAGTTGATATCAGAGAGGAACGCAGCATACACATCCTTCGACATCGGAGCCTCCTACGAGCGGGCAGGATTCCACATTGAGGCCGAGTATCTCCACAAAGCTTACGCCCACGGTGCCTTTTCCCCATGCAATGCGGTGAACTCCATGTTCATCTATCGCCAGCTGATAAAGAAAGAATCCAGCTTCCTTCAGAGCATCAGCTACATGCTGAGATACGATCGCATGGGTGACCATAGCGACGGAAAGAAAGGCTTCGACACCGAGACCGAAAAACTGATACTTTCAGACCTTGGCAGACAGAGAATCACTGCAGGAATGACGTTCGCGGTAAGAAATCAGCTCTTCCCTACCGACATACGCATCAACTACGAGAAGTATATCTACTCATCGGACATGGCTCCGAAGGAAAGCGAGATGGATAAGATCGCCCTTGAGGTAATGATACGATTCTAACGAGAAACCATCACTCCGAAACGGCCAGCTGGTTGATGATACCATCTGACAGGCCGATCGTCGGGACAAGTACGGAATTCGCTCCTGCAGCATGGGAGATCGCGATGAAGATCTTCGCTGCAGGAACGATTACGTCAGCACGGTCTGATCTCAGATCATATTCACGCATCCTGTCCTCCACGCTGAGCGACGACAACTGTCCATAGAGTTCGGTAAGTTGCGCAAGACTGATCCTATCCTTGAGCTTCTCCTTCTTCGGAACAAGACGGTAGAGTTTATTGATGTTTCCACCTGATCCGATGATCTCCACATCCGTTCTTCCTTCGATCATCACCTTGACATGGTCGCACATCGCACTGATCGAGTCCAGGTTCACCAATCCGCTCAGCAGCCTGAGCGTTCCTATATTGAAACTGCGGCTTGCCTTCAATTCGCCATCGGCGATGAAGCTCACTTCGGTAGAACCACCGCCGACATCCACATAGAGATACGATTTGCTGCCGCTTTCCGCTCCGGACGAAGACACCAGCAACTTCTCGATGTGATTGTCATAGATGGTCCTAGCTTCTTCTTCGCCGGTTATGATCTCAATCGAAATGCCTGTTTCATCCTTGATACGGCTGATGATCTTCTGACCGTTCCTCGCATCCCGAAGCGCAGAAGTCGCACATGCTCGGTAAGCGACCACATCATATATCGACATCAGATGGCGATATGCCTTGATCATGTGCGTGAACTTCGCCTCCCTTTCCTTGCTTATCTTGCCATGGGTGAACACATCCATGCCCAAGCGAAGCGGGAATCGCACGAACTGCAACTTCTGGAAATCCAGTGTTCCATCTTCCTGTCTGGTCACCCTCTTTATGAGAAGGCGGGCCGCATTGGAGCCGATGTCAATCGCTGCCAGATTGTAACTGCTCTCACTATTGTCCATTGTTTTCATAATGCTTGTATAATTCTTGCTGTGATCGGAATACATTTTTCTCGTCTTTCAGTCCATACTCCACGATAAGCTTTGCCTCTTTCTTCAGGTTCACGTCATAGACTGGAGTGTAGACCTCAATGCGGTGGTCCAGATTACGTGGCATCCAGTCCGATGAACCTATGAACACCTTATAGTTCAGGTTCACGGCAGAGTCTTCGCGAGAATCCGGATGCTCGATGTCCGAACCGTTGGCAAATATCAGGATACGGGAATGCTCCAGATACCTGTCGATTATGGAATTTACCTTGAGATTGCCTTGAAGTTCTGGAAGATCAGGAACAAGAGAACAATTGCCTCTTACCAGGAGATTGACCTTAACACCGGACGCTGCGGCATCATATATCTTCCTGACGATGGTCTCATCGGTGACATGGTTCAACTTAGCCATGATACCTGCCGGCAGGCCCTGATTGTGGTTCTTGATCTCTTGGTTGATGAGAGCCAGAAGTTGACGTTTCATGTAGTTAGGCGAAACCATAAGTTCCTTGAAGCGTACAGGCAGATACGGATGCTCGATAAAGTCGAACACACGAGCCACATCGTTGACTATCGGTCGCCGTGCAGTCATCTGCATGAAGTCTGTGTAGGCGCGTGCATTTCCTTCATGGAAATTGCCCGTTGATATGACCGCGACGTCTCCCCCTTTCGCAGATATGAGCGTGACTTTTGAATGTATCTTCAGTCCCTCTACGCCGGTGATCACATTGATTCCCGCATCGGCCATCTTTTTGCTCCAGTCGATATTCGACTCTTCGTCGAAGCGTGCAAGAAGCTCAATCACTACCGTCACCTTCTTCCCATTCTTTGCTGCCGCCGAGAGCGCACCTATAACCTTAGAGTCCTTTGCAAGGCGGTAAAGAGTAGTCTTGATGCTCTTCACGTCAGGATTTACCGCAGCTTCCCTGAGGAGATTGATATAGGCGTCAAATGAATGATAAGGAACATGGATGAATCGGTCACTCTGTCGAATCTTTTCCAGGAATGAACCTTGATTCTCCATCACGTCCCTGACCCAATCAGGATTCAGGGAAGGCCACTTAGGGAACTTCAGGTCATCTCGTCCGCAGTCAGGGAACTTCATCAGATCCTTATGGTTCTGGTATCGGCCAGAAGACAACATCGTGTCAAGAGAAGACAGGTCAAGATGTTTCATCAGCCGCTTCAGCACCTCCCTCGGCATCTGATGATCATAGATCAATCGGACTGGGAGACCGTTCTTGCGGCTCTTGACGCCCTTGGTAATCTTTTGCAGCATTCCGCCCTGAATGTCCGACTCGATCTCCATCTCCGCATCCTTCGTGAACTTGAATGACCATGCTTCGAACTGGTTGTATCCGGTTCCCGGGAACATATATGGAAGGGCGCAGCGTACCACGTCGTCAAGATACATGATGTATTGTTCCTCTCCCTGTGACGGAAGCTTGATGAACCTTCCAAGCTGGCGTACTGGAAGTTCCACGATGGCATAGTTCCTCTCCGGTCTCTTCTTGTCCTGTTTCCACAGCTGCAGTCTCACCATCAAGAAGATCGTATCATCTGCCGAGGCCGTCAGCGTCTTGACTGCAGAGAGCCATGAAGGCGACACTGAACCGGCAAGATTGGACAGGCAGTACTGGCGCACGAATGCACGCTGTCCCTCGTCCAGGTCGTTCTCCTTGACAAGGTGAATATGCTGTTCGCCCAATTGCTCCGTAACCTCACGCACTGTTTCCTCGAAGATCTGTGCGTATCTGCTGTTAAGTTTGTTCACAGTCTTGAGAGTCTTCTCCGAACGCTCGCGAATCTGTCGGTTGGACTTGTCTGCGAGGTCGACGATACGGCTTAAGGTAGCAACACGCACCCGGAAGAACTCATCCAGGTTGTTCGAATATATGCCTAGGAAATTGAACCTTTCCAGGAGCGGTATTTCATTTCTCTGTGCTTCTGCAAGGATGCGGTAATTGAACGACATCCACGACACATCTCGTTCTATGTAATTCTTTTCGGTCAGTTTCATATTATCAGGCGTTGAACCAACTGTCGGTTCGACGCCGCGAATTTACCCCTCAGATATTTCAACAATATTTCAGGAAGATTAAAGAATTATGTCGCATTTTTTTGTATTACATTTGCAGCGCAGTATAATTTAGATCAACAAGGAACCTATGAAAAGATTTCTCAGCCAGATTTCAGTGATGACGATGTTGTTCGTCGCATCATGCACCCCAAAGAGCAAGATATATGAATTCACCGTCCAGGATGCCGAGGGTCAGCAGATAAGCCTTTCGGACTACAAGGGGAAGGTGCTTCTGATCGTGAACACTGCAAGCCATTGCGGCTTCACTCCGCAGTATGACGAATTGGAGGCCATGTACAAGGAATTCACTGCGGATGGATTAGAGATTCTTGATTTTCCATGCAATCAGTTCGGAGCGCAGGCACCCGAGTCAGACGCCGAATATGTGAACTTCTGCCGCGTCAACTACAACACCGAGTTCAAGCAGTTCCACAAGATCGACGTGAACGGAGAAAACGAGATTCCACTCTACACCTACCTCAAGCAGGAGCAGGGATTCTCCGGTTTCGACAAGGACCACCCTCTTACCGAGATACTCGAGAACATGTTCGACAACAACTTGCCGGGATGGCGTGAGAATTCGGATATCAAGTGGAACTTCACCAAGTTCCTCGTCGACCGCAAAGGCAATGTCGTCGCGCGCTTCGAACCGACCGCGACAGCAGAAATCATGCGCCCTGAAATAATCAACATTCTTAAGTAAAAGAAAGTTACTACATATGGCCGCTGCGTGGGACTTCACCCCGGCAAGGCAAAATACAGCCAGCGCACACCGGAAACTATGACCATGTTGAACGGTGCACCACTGTCCGAATGGGGCAATGAGATCAATGCCGGTGACACGATCACTTTCGGAAACGTGTCTGCCGCAGGGGGCTCTGCGAACGGATACAGAAGCAGCTGTTGAACCGAGTAGGAGGAAATCAAAAGTAGTTTCCTCCTACTTTTGTTTTCCCACCTCTCACACCACCGTACGTGCCGTTCGGCATACGGCGGTTCTTCATTGTTCAGTGCAATTTGACGTAGTAGTCCATAAGACAAGGATAGCCAGCTATGCGTAGATTCTTGTCGGTTGCGGCCCTGCTCATTACGGGCGA
>NZ_JBAEER010000092.1:0-6428 GCF_056207615.1 Candidatus Cryptobacteroides sp.
AACCGACAAGAATCTACGCATAGCTGGCTATCCTTGTCTTATGGACTACTACGTCAAATTGCACTGAACAATGAAGAACCGCCGTATGCCGAACGGCACGTACGGTGGTGTGAGAGGTCGGAAAACAAAAGTAGGAGGAAAGTACTTTTGTTTTCCTCCTACTCGATTATGTGCTGCCGGAAGCTATCGGAGGCTCTCGATGATTGAGAGCGCGTCGCGGCAAAGCTCGCTGATCTTCGACCATTCTCCTGCTGCGATCACGTCCTTAGGGAAGAGGTTGCTGCCCATTCCGACGCAGGTCACGCCGGCCTTGAACCAGCCCTCGAGGTTCTCCTTGGTAGGCTTCACGCCTCCGGTGACCATGATCTGGCTCCATGGCATAGGAGCCCTGAGTCCCTTCACGAAGGCAGGGCCGAGGACGTCGCCAGGGAAGACCTTGCAGAGGTCGCAGCCGAGCTCCTGGGCCTTTCCGACCTCGGATACGGTGCCGCAGCCAGGGCAGTAAGGGATGAGCCTGCGGTTGCAGACTGGGGCGATCTCAGGGTTGAAGAGGGGACCGACGACGAAGTTTGCGCCGAGCTGGATGTAGAGTGCTGCGGTGGCAGGGTCTACTACCGAGCCCACTCCCACGATCATTCCCGGAAGCTCCTTGTTCGCGAACTTTACGAGCTCGCCGAAGACCTCATGGGCGAAGTCGCCGCGGTTGGTGAATTCGAATGCGCGCACGCCACCCTCGTAGCATGCCTTGAGGACGTTCTTTGCGATGTTGAGATCGCTGTGGTAGAAGACTGGAACCATTCCGGTCTCCTTCATAGTCTTGATGACTTCTATCTTGTTGTATTTTGCCATAGTCTGAATATTATCTTTGAACGCGACCGTTGGCATTGCCGCCGGCAAGGGAGAGGACCTCCGCCTCGCTCACGAGGTTGAAGTCGCCGTTGATGGTATGCTTGAGAGCCGAAGCCGCAACTGCGAACTCAAGAGCCGAAGCCTGGTCGCCAGGATACTTGAGCATGCCGTGGATCAGGCCGCCGGAGAACGAGTCGCCACCGCCGACACGGTCGATGATAGGGTCGATCTCGTACCTCTTGGACTGGTAGAACTCCTTGCCGTCGTAGATGAGAGCCTTCCATCCGTTGCGAGTTGCTGAGAAAGACTCGCGGAGAGTAGATACGACATACTTGAAACCGAACTCCGTCATCATCTGCCTGAAGATGCCCTCGTAGCCGGCTGCATCGGTGTTTCCACCCTCGACGTCAGCGTCTGGCTTGAAGCCGAGACAGAGCTCAGCATCCTCCTCGTTTCCTATGCACACGTCCACATACTTCATGAGCGGGCGCATCACTGAGATAGCCTTCTCCGAAGTCCAGAGCTTCTTGCGGAAGTTCAGGTCGACTGAGACGGTCACGCCGTGACGCTTCGCTGCCTCGCATGCGAGACGGGTGAGTTCGGCAGCCTTGTCAGAGACGGCAGGAGTGATGCCTGACCAGTGGAACCAGCTTGCGCCTTCCATGATTGCGTCGAAATCGAAATCCTCTGGGTTTGCCTCTGCGATTGCAGAATGGGCACGGTCGTAGATGACCTTCGAAGGACGCATGGACGCGCCGGTCTCTGCATAGTAGAGTCCCACGCGGTCGCCGCCGCGGGTGATATAGTCCGTCCTGACGCCATAGCGACGCAGCGCGTTGACCGCGATCTGTCCTATCTCATGGGCAGGGAGCTTGGTGACGTAGAATGCGTCATGACCGTAGTTTGCGAGGCTCACTGCCACGTTCGCCTCACCGCCGCCAGGGATGATGCGGAATGAGTCTGTCTGTATGAATCTGTCGTTGCCCGCAGGGCTGAGTCGGAGCATGATCTCTCCGAGAGTGATAACTTTTGCCATTGTATGTCTTGTCAGAGGGTTACGCCGGACTTGAAGATGGAAATCTCGCGTATCCCGTGTGTTTCATTATTGGTTGCCTTGCCCTCCGCTACGGCGAGCACGTATTCCGTGAACCTTGCCGAGGTGACCTCCATAGGCTCATCCTCAGCGAGGACGCCTGCGTTGAAGTCGATCCAGCCGGGCTTGCGCGCGGCGAGGGTGGAGTTGGTGGATATCTTCATGGTCGGAACGAAGCTGCCGAAAGGTGTGCCTCTGCCGGTGGTGAAGAGCACGATCTGACATCCGGAAGCCGCGAGTGCGGTGGATGCCACGAGGTCGTTGCCCGGTGCGCTGAGCAGGTTGAGGCCCTTGTTGGAGATTCTTTCACCGTAGGCGAGCACGTCCCTGACTATGCTGCTTCCGCATTTCTGGGTGCAGCCGAGGGACTTCTCCTCAAGGGTAGAGATGCCGCCCGCCTTGTTTCCAGGGGACGGATTCTCGTAGACCGGCTGGTCGTTCTTCATGAAATATGCCTTGAAGTCGTTGATGAGGCTGACCGTCCTTGCGAAGGTCGCCTCGTCCTGACATCTGTTCATCAATATGGTCTCGGCGCCGAACATCTCAGGGACTTCGGTGAGCACGGTGGTGCCTCCCTGGGCAACGATCCAGTCGGAGAATACGCCGAGAAGCGGGTTCGCGGTGATGCCGGAGAGACCGTCCGAGCCGCCGCACTTGAGCCCTACCTTGAGCTCGCTGACGGGAACCTCTGTCCTCTCGTCTTTGCTGCAGACCTCGAATATCCTGCGCGCCATCTCGAGTCCTACCTCCACCTCGTCGCCCTCGACCTCCTGGACCTTGATGGTCATGACCCTGTCGGGATCGACCTTGCCCACGAGCTCCATGAACGGACCGAGCTGATTGTTCTCACACCCGAGGGAGACGATGAGCACGCCGCCGGCGTTAGGGTGGTGGACCATGTCCGCGAGGATTCGGCGGGTGTTCTCATGGTCGTCGCCGAGCTGCGAGCATCCATAGTTGTGAGGGAAGGAGACGATGGCGTCGACCGAGCCCATGGCGCCGGCCTTCTCCTCGCGCAGCCCCTTGGCGATGGCGTCTGCGACACCGTTCACACAGCCGACGGTCGGGATGATCCAGACCTGGTTGCGTATGCCTACCTGACCGTCGGCGCGGCGGAAGCCCTTGAATGTCCTCGGCTGAGCAGCAGGAATGTTCACGAGCTTCGGCTCATAGCTGTACTCGAGCAGGCCGGAGAGGTTGGTCTTGATGCAGGAATGGTCCACCAGGCAGCCCTTCTCGACCGGGCGGGTGACATGACCGATGGGGAAGCCGTACTTCACCACGTCGTCACCTTCCCCGAGCGGGGCGAGGGTGAACTTATGTCCTGCGGGGATGTCCTGGGCCAGAGTCATGCTGAGCCCGCCGAAGCTTGCGCACTCGCCTGAGCGAAGGTCCTTCAGCGCCACGGCGACGTTGTCCGCAGGATTGATCCTTATGTATGATGCCATCTTCTAGAATTTGAAGTAGTTCTTTGCGTTGTAGTATGAGATGTCCTGGATCATCTTTCCGATGAATTCCATCTCGCTTGCCGGGAGCTTGCCCTTCTCCACGTCCATGCCCACTACGGAGCAGAGGATGCGGCGGAAGTACTCGTGGCGGGTGTAGCTGACGAAGCTGCGCGAGTCGGTGAGCATGCCCACGAAGCGTGGGAGCAGGCCGAGCACCGATAGTGCGTTCATCTGCTTGCGCATGCCGTCCTCCTGATCGAGGAACCACCATCCCGAGCCGTACTGCATCTTGCCCGGAATGCTGCCGTCGTTGAAGTTGTAGGCCATGGTGATGACTGTCTCGACGTCCTTAGGATTGAGGCAGTAGAGTATGGTCTTGGCGAGCTTGCCCTCGCTGTCGAGCTTGTCGAAGAAGCGATTTCCGGCCTCGGCGCACTGCAGGTCGAGAATGGAGTCGGTGCCGGCGTCTGGTCCGAAGCTCCTCATGAGGCTGCTGCGGTTGTTCCTGATGACGCCCATGTGGAACTGCTGTGCCCATCCGGACTCCGCGTCCATCACCGCGAGGTCGTGCAGACCTGCGCTGCGATATTTCTCGAGCTCCTCCGCGTCCGGAGCCTTGCCTGCCATGACCTTGCTGAAGATGGCCTCGATCTCCGATGCGGTGTAGTCGGCCGCATGGAAGGTGTCGAGCCCATGGTCGGAGAGCTTGCAGCCGATGGCCTCGAAGTAGAGGTGACGCTTCCTGAGCGCCTCCATGAGGTCGGCGTATGTCCTGATCTCCATGTCCGTAGCCTCGCCGAGCTTGGCGACGTAGTCCTTGTATGCGGCAGGATTCTCGATAGCTATGGCCTTGTCAGGGCGCCATGTAGGGAGCACCTTGGTGCCGAATGGCTCCTCGGCGATCTGCCTGTGCCAGCGGAGGTCGTCGGCTGGGTCGTCGGTGGTGCAGATGGTCTCCACGTTGAAGCGGCGGATGAGGCCCTTCGCGCTGAACTCAGGCTGTGCGAGCTTCGCGTTGCACTCCTCGAAGATCTCCCTCGCGGTGGCAGGGGAGAGAAGCTTGTCGATGCCGAAAGCCCTCTTGAGTTCGATGTGGGTCCAATGGTAGAGAGGATTCCTCATCGTGTATGGTACCGTCTCTGCCCACTTCTCGAACTTGTCCCATGCAGGGGCGTCTCCCGTCACATACTTCTCCTCGATGCCGTTCGCTCTGAGAGCACGCCACTTGTAGTGGTCGCCGCTGAGCCAGAGCTCGGAGATGTCTCCGAAGGTCTTGTCCTGGGCAATCTCCTGAGGGTTGAGGTGACAGTGGTAGTCTATTATCGGCAGATGCTCCGCGTTGCCGTGGTAGAGTTCTCTGGCAGCATCGCTGTCGAGCATGAAATCGTCATTGATGAAAGGCTTCATGATACTGTTCTTTGCGTGTTGCGCCTGTGCTTTACGGGTCGCGAAAAAGCTGACATTCGCAACACACAAATATAACTAAATCTTTGTGATTGGACAATGCAATGGCGATTGCTGTCAGATTCTGGTTTTGGACGGCTCGCTTGTGCTTGACTTTTGACTCTTGTGCCTTCTAACGTCCATAGTGTCCAAATACGCTGAGTACCAAGACTTCAATGGTCTCATCGTAGATACGATAGACTAGTCGATGCTCATGAGTTATTCGGCGGGAGTAGACGTTGCCATCGAACCCTTTTAATTGTTCGCATTGCCCCGTACCAGAACGAGGATGTTCAGATATTTCTGTTAATAGTTTTGCAAGTTTGGGGATTGCCGTAGGGGCTTTCTTCTGCAACTCCTTCAAATCCTTCTTCGCATCAGAAGAAAATACAACGGTATACAACATAGAAATATAACTATTCTTTTATCATTCGTTCAAGGAATGCCTCCATTGTTTCGCCTTCTGCCATGGCGGTTGCTTTTCCTTGTTCATATTCAACTATACCTCGGTTGATTTTGGCTTGCAATGTCTCATTGTCAATGATCATATCATCGTCAGACACAGGCACAAGCTTATAGTTGCCATGCGTGCGAGACATGATGACGACTGTGTTGCTCTTTGCAAGGTCGAAGTACTTTTTTTGATTGGCCCTGAATTCTCGGCTGCTTACGAATACCATAAGATTAATTTTTCTGCAAAGATATATAAATAAGTTCGTGTACCAAAATGTGTACACAAGTACTCTTCAATTGGTATGTCTTGTCTATCGTGTCGCGAACTAAACTTTTCTGCAGTTTTTTTGAGTTCTCGGCGGGGACGGGAATGTTGACGTGTCTTTGTTTGGGCTAAGGGTATGCGCATAAGCATGTGGGCGGCGGGAAATAATGGCATCGACGTGCGCGGTTCCTTGAAATAATTCGTAGTTTTGCATGAGATTTTGATATTCACTGAACCATGGAAAGATTGAACCGTACGACTGCGCCTGGCGCACGTAAATATACCGAGAAGGTCATTCAGTTCGGCGAGGGCAACTTCCTTCGCGCATTCATCGACTGGATCATCTGGAACACCAATAAGAAGACCGATTTCAATGCGTCCGTAGTGGTCGTGCAGCCGATCGAGAAGGGTCTCGTGGACACGCTCAATGAGCAGGATGGCCTCTACCATCTCAACCTCCAGGGACTCGACGAGGGAAATGCGGTGGATTCTGTCGAGATGATCGACGTCATCAGCCGCGGCATCAACCCGTACCGTGACTTCGAGGATTACCTCAAGCTCGCGGAGCAGCCCGAGATGCGCTTCGTGATTTCGAACACCACCGAGGCCGGCATCGCGTTCGACCCGAGCTGCAAGTTCGAGGACAAGCCAGCGTCGTCATATCCGGGCAAGCTCGTGCAGCTTCTCTACCATAGATATGAGTACTTCAATGGCGACATGAGCAAGGGCTTCATCATCCTTCCATGTGAGCTCATCTTCCTCAATGGAAAGGAGCTCAAGAGATGCATCCGTGAGTACATCAAGCTCTGGAACCTCGGCGAGGGCTTCAGCGAGTGGTTCGAGAATGCCTGCGGAGTATATTGCACCCTCGTGGACC
>NZ_JBAEER010000093.1:0-5779 GCF_056207615.1 Candidatus Cryptobacteroides sp.
CATGGAGATCAGCAGGTCGCGCAGGAAGGAGAACACGGACTTGGCAACCACCTTCGGCTGGTCGGTGACGCGGGTGATGGTCACGCTGTCAGGCATGCCGGACTCAAAGTCCGAGAGCACCTTGTCCACCTCCTGTCCGAAGGCCACGATATTGTTGTCCGGACGCATCTCGACCGAAAGGATGAGGCAGCTGTGGCCGTCGTAGGAAACGAAGTTCTCCGGCGACTGGTATCTCCTTTCTATGGTGGCGATGTCCTTGAGTCGGACGACGTTGCCTTCCGGGTCCGAGTACACTATCTTCTCTGCCACTTCCCTCTCGCTGCCGACGCCGCCGAGGATATGGATTGGCGCACTGACATAGTCGGTATTGAAGGTGCCCGAAGGAATCGAAAGGGTCGCCGTCTGGTAACCCAAGAGTATGGTCGCAGGGTCTATTCCATAAGAAGAGATCTTCTCTCTGTCGAGGGTGACTGCGATCTCCTCGTTCTGGCCGCCCACGACGGAGACCTTCGCGAGGTCAGGAATCTGGCGCAGCTTAACGCAAAGCTCGTCCGCATAGTCCTGGAGCTCGGTATAGCCCTTGTCCGAAGACTCGAGGGCGATCAGGAGTGAACTGATTGCGCTGAAATCATCCATGACAGCGACAGCAAGCACTCCCGTCGGAAGGGTCAGCTTACGGGTCTGGAGCCCGAGCTTGATCTTGGACCACACCTCGTCCTTCTTGGACTGCTTGCAGGTGAGGTCGACGTAGATGTAGCAAATTCCGTCCTTCGAGACGGACTTGGTAGTCGCCCTGTCGACCTCCTTGTACGAGAAGAGGGTCTCCTCGAGCGGCTTGGTGAGCTGCTCCTCAACCTCCTCCGCAGTCGCTCCCGGATAGATTCCGGCAACGAGTCCCTGCTTGATCTGGAAGGTCGGGAACTCATCCTTGTTCATATATTTCAGGCCCGCGATTCCGGCAATGACCAGAGCGAAGACGGCCAGGTAGACCACCTTCTTCTCCGAGATGGCCCATTCGACCCAGCTCGCGATACCTGAGAACTTTCTTTTCAATGCCATTATTCGATGGTCTTTACCGCCATTCCGGTCGAAACCTTGCGGGCGCCCTCGACTATCACGCCGACGCCCTCTGGAAGACCTTCCGAAACGATGATTCCGTCGCCGCTGTATCCGCCGACGACGATATGGTTCTTATCTACTATTCCGTCCTTTACGGTCCACACGTAACGACCCTCCATGTCGGTCATCACGGCTGTGGACGGGATCACGATGCCGCTTCCGGCCTCAGATTCGATGTACACCTTGCACACCATTCCCGGCATGAGCCCGCGTGCGTCCGAGAGCGAGCCAAGGGTACAGTCGTAGCTGTGTGAAAGACGGGATGCGACGACTCCCTTGTTCACGACCCGTGCGCTTATGGTCCTGTCGAGAGCCGGAACGACGACGGTCGCCACGTCACCGCGGCTCACCTTTCCGAACTCGTTCTCCGGCAGAGGGAAGTGTATCTCCGCCGAATTCACGTCCACGATGCGCGCGATGGCCTCGGCGATGGTGACGTCAACCCCGTTATGGACAGGGACGCTTTCCACGACTCCCGCAAACGGAGCCTTGACCGTACAGTCCTCTAGAGACTTCGCCGCCGCCTTCACAGCTGCCTCGGCCTTCTCGAGATTGGTCCTCATCTCGACCATCTTCACCTCCGACACGCTACCCGCATCGAAGAGCTTCTGCAGACGATCCATTCCGTCCTTCGCCTGATCGTAAGTTGCGCGAGCCATCTCGTACGTGCTCCTCAGGGTCTGTGACTCCACCTTCGCGATAGGCTGACCCAATGCGACGGACTGACCCTCGCGGACATTGAGTTCTGTAAGAGTTCCGGAAGCCGGGCTGACGATCAGCACCGACTTCGATGCCTCAACCGTGCCGACATACGAGCTGGTGCCGATATTCTCCGAACTTCCGACGTTTATCACCTTCACGGTAATGGGCTCGGCCTTGCTTTCCTTCCTGATCTTCTCGGAAACCTTCTCCTGGGTGGAGCTGAACCACTCGCACGAGCTGGTCGAGACAAGGATCAGAGACATTGCCGCAGCAAAGGCCGCCCTGCTTATCTGATTATTTCCTGCCATGTCCTACTCGTTCATCTTTGCGCGGCACACGATGTCGCTGTCAATAATATGGTATAGCCTGTCGTTGGCCCAGAAATCCCCCTTGTAGTCGAGTTCGAAGAGAATGATGTTGTCATATTTCTCTCCGCGGCCCTCGACGCTGACCTCGGTGCTGACCGGTCTCACTCCGAATTCCTCGTCCACTCCACCTACGCCTGGAGCATAGACGGAAAGATGCCTGATCGTCGGTTCGAGCGAAAGTTCCTTGTCCTTGACGCCGGCATAGTAGACAAGCATGTCCCCGCCGAGAACGTTCATGGTCACGACTATCCTGTCTTCCTTCGAATCCACGACGGTAACGTCCATCTGGCCGGCCTCGCTGCCCAAAGCCAGGGTCATGGGCTCAGAGTGCTCGGTCACGACCGTGTCGATCGCTCCTTCCCTGAAGCGATAGGTAGTATCATAGATGTACTCCGCGTCACGGACGACGGTGAGAGTTCCGCTGGTCTTGAAGGAGTAGTTTCCCTTGAATCTGTCGCTGCCCTGCTTCTCGCATGAGGCAAAGAAGACGATGGCAATCACTGCCATCACTATATTCCTGAACTGTTTCATAATCCTTGTTTTCAGAAGCCCGTCATGCCACAAAAATCAGGCTACTTTGCAATATTTCCTGCAAGGTAGCCTGAAAAATCGACTTTATGTAAAACTTGTCGGCAGATGCGACAAGAACAATGTCAGAAATTACTTGCCGAGACTGTCGAGGAGACGGTCGATAGAACCACGGAGGCGTGGGTTCTGCCATACTCGGTAGAGGTTGGTGTAAGGCTCGAGGAGAGAAGCCTTGAAGAGCTTGGTCCATGCTGTGGTCTTCACGTCGGTAGCAGGAGTCCAGTCGCGGTTGAGGACGTCGACATACTTGCCGGTGTCAGGATTCTTGAACACCTTCTCTACGAGCTCATAGAGGTTCTGTGCATGACGGAGAGCACTCTCGTCGTTGGTAGCAAGAACATACTCGCTGATAGCGTTGATGGCAGCAGCCTGTGCATACACGAGCTTGATGGTGTCGAGACGCTCGCCGTTTGAATCGAGTGACCAGTAAACTCCACCATACTTGTGGTCCATGAAATTATTGATGAGATAGTCCTTCGCCTCAGTGGCAGCTATCAGGAATTCATCCTTCTTTGTGATTCGGTAAGCCTCTGAGAGTTCACGGAGAACTCGTGCGTTGAGGATGATGCCCTTAGGTGCTGCATTGAGTTTGTCCTTCCAGATCGCCAGGGTACCAGTGGTGGCATCCTGGATATCGATGGAGAAAGCGTCGATTCTCTCTGTCATATTGATACGGTTTTTGTGGTTTTATGTTCTAGTGTCTGGCCTTTCGGAAACTAGGCCGATATAAAGATAGCAAGTTTTTTCGACAATCCCTACAATAAGTACAAAAAAAGCGGGACGGCTGCGTAATGCACCCGTCCCGCATATACTGTCGGACCCTTAGTCCTACTCCTGTGGAGTGAATGTGCTTGCGAGGAAGAGCTCGTCCATCTGCTCCTGGTCGATCTGTGAAGGAGAGTCGATCATCACGTCGCGGCCCTGGTTGTTCTTAGGGAATGCGATGTAGTCACGGATGGTCTCCTGACCGCCGAAGAGAGCGCAGACGCGGTCGAAACCGAATGCGAGACCGCCGTGAGGAGGTGCACCGAACTTGAACGCGTTGATGATGAAGCCGAACTTGTACTCAGCGTCCTCCTTGCTGATGCCAAGGATCTCGAACATCCTCTCCTGCATCGCAGCCTCGTGGATACGGATTGAACCGCCGCCGAGCTCGGTACCGTTGAGAACGAAGTCGTATGCGTTTGCACATACCCTCTCGAGGTCTTCCTTCTTGTCGCTGTAGTACCAGTCGATGTGCTCTGGCTTCGGAGCGGTGAACGGATGGTGCATTGCATAGAAGCGGTTGGTCTCGTCGTCCCACTCGAAGAGAGGGAAGTCTACGACCCAGAGAGGAGCGAAGTTGTGAGGGTCACGGAGACCGAGGCGGTTACCCATCTCGATACGGAGGACGCCAAGCATGTTCTGGGTCTTCCTCTTCGCACCGCAGAGGATGAGCACGAGATCGCCAGCCTTTGCCTCGGCAGCGTCAGCGATTGCCTTCACCTCCTCTGGTGAGTAGAACTTGTCGACTGAAGACTTGTAGCTTCCGTCAGCATTGCACTTGATATATACGAGGCCCTTTGCACCGACCTGTGGGCGCTTTACCCACTCGGTGAGAGCGTCGATTTCCTTGCGGGTGTACTCTGCACAGCCGGTAGCGGCGATGGCGCCGATATAGTCGCAGCTGTCGAATACGGAGAAGCCATGACCCTTGGTCACGTCGGTAACCTCATGGATCTTCATGTCGAAGCGGATGTCCGGCTTGTCTGAACCATAGAAGTCCATTGCGTCATACCAGCTCATGCGAGGGATAGGGTTCGCGATGTCCACGCCGAGAGCGTTCTTGAACATCTGGCGCATCATGCCCTCGAAGGTACCGAGAACATCCTCCTGGTCCACGAAGCTCATCTCGCAGTCGATCTGGGTGAACTCCGGCTGACGGTCAGCGCGGAGGTCCTCGTCACGGAAGCAGCGGACGATCTGGAAGTAGCGGTCGTAACCAGCGACCATGAGAAGCTGCTTGAAGGTCTGAGGGCTCTGTGGAAGCGCATAGAAGGTACCAGGGTTCATACGTGAAGGAACGACGAAGTCACGTGCTCCCTCAGGGGTAGACTTGATGAGGTACGGAGTCTCGATCTCCATGAAGCCCTGCTGGTCGAGATATGTACGGATCTCCTGTGCAAGGCGATGGCGGAGCGCAAGCGCACGCTGGAGCGGAGCACGACGGAGGTCGAGGTAACGATACTTTGCGCGGAGATCCTCACCGCCGTCGGAATTCTCCTCGATGGTGAAGGGAGGGGTCTGCGCCCTGTTGAGGATATTGACGGACTCCACTTTTATCTCGATGTCTCCGGTGGGTATCTTCGCGTTCCTGCTTTCGCGCTCCACGACCTCTCCCGTAACCTGGATGACCCACTCGCGGCCTACGCCGGGATCATCCTCCGTGACAAGCTGGGTGATACCGTAACGGTCGCGGAGATCGATGAATGTCATACCGCCGAGCTTGCGTGCCTTCTGCACCCAGCCGGCAAGGGTCACTTTCTGGCCCACATTGCTTATGCGGAGTTCTCCGCAGGTGTTAGTCCTGTACATATATGATGTAGTTTGTTCGTTCCAAAATACAAATGTAATAAAAAATTACTTACCTTTGAGGTTATACTTATCATTGTTGACCATGACCGGTAAATCCATTCGTTTCGTGTTTGCAGCCCTCATGCTTGCGGCTGCCGTTTCATGTTCCAAGGACGGACTTTTCTCCAACGGCTCGAAAGCCTCCATCAAAGTCAGAAGCATCGACCTCACCGGGGCGCAGGGCCTGATGGTCATGAGCGTTCCGGATGACGTCGCAACCAAGGCCGGCGAGGGCGGAGAGCCGCAGGAGCTTGTCGAAAAGCTCTTCACCGTTGACGAGAACGGCGAGGTCAGCGTAGCCGTTTTCACCTTCGAGGCCGACGGGATAAAAAGGGACAGAAAATGGGAGGAGGCGGAATGCCGGCTGCAGCTCGTACCCTGTACCATTG
>NZ_JBAEER010000094.1:0-1922 GCF_056207615.1 Candidatus Cryptobacteroides sp.
GAGGTTTCTGAGCAGGTCATGCTCGGCGCCATCAAGTTCGCTCACGAAGAGATAAAGAAGCACTGCCGCGTACAGAAGGAGCTCATGAAGGAGCTCGGTACCTACGACAACAAGCGTGACTACCCACATGACATCCAGGACGAGGAGCTCAGGAAGGCAGTTCACGACTTCTGCTACGACAAGTGCTATGCACATGCTAAGTCTGCAAAGCCTAAGCATGAGCGTGAGGAAGGCTTCACCGCTATCAAGGAAGAGTTCCTCGCAACCATTCCTGAGGAAGACAGGGAGATGAAGGAGCCACTCGTCAACAGGTATTTCCACGACGAGGAGAAGGAGGCTATGCGTAACATGATCCTCGACGAGGGTATCCGCCTCGACGGTCGTGCAACCGACGTTGTCCGTCCTATCTGGTGTGAGGTAGACTACCTCCCATGCGCACATGGCTCAGCAATCTTCACCCGCGGTGAGACTCAGTCTCTCGCTACCGTCACCCTCGGTACCAAGATGGACATGAAGGAGACTGACGAGGTCCTCATCCAGGATGACCAGCAGTTCGTCCTCCACTATAACTTCCCTCCTTTCTCAACCGGCGAGGCTAAGTCACAGCGTGGCGTAGGCCGTCGTGAGATCGGTCACGGAAACCTCGCACTCCGCGCGCTCAAGCCAGTGGTTCCACTCGCTCCTGAGAATCCATACGCAGTTCGCGTCGTTTCCGACATCCTCGAGTCAAACGGTTCGTCATCAATGGCATCTGTCTGCGGTGGCTCCCTCGCACTCATGGATGCAGGTGTGAAGATCAAGAAGCCTGTAGCAGGTGTCGCAATGGGTCTCATCACCGACGCAGAGCGTCCTAACGAGCGCTACGCAATCCTCACCGACATCCTTGGTGACGAGGATCATCTCGGTGACATGGACTTCAAGGTAACAGGTACCGCTGACGGTATCACCGCTACCCAGATGGATATCAAGGTTGACGGTCTTTCATACGACGTTCTCGAGAAGGCTCTCGAGCAGGCACGTCAGGGTCGTCTCCACATCATGGGAGAGATGATGAAGACCATCAGCGCACCACGTGAGGACTACAAGCCATTCGTTCCTCGTATCGAGCAGATGGTTGTGGCTTCCGAGTTCATCGGCGCAATCATCGGTAAGGGTGGCGAGACCATCCAGAAGATCCAGAAGGAGACCGGTGCTACCATCACCATCACCGAGGAGCCTAATCCAGCAGGTGAGGGTACCGTAGGTGTAGTAGACATCGCTTCTAACGACGCTGAGGCAATGGCTAAGGCTAAGGCATGGATCGAGGGCATCGTTGCAGTACCTGAGGTCGGCACAGTCTACACCGGTAAGGTAGTCAGCATCCTCGAGTTCGGCGCATTCGTAGAGATCCTCCCTGGTAAGGAAGGCCTCCTCCACATCTCAGAGATCGCTTGGAACAAGACAGAGAAGGTAGAGGATGTCGTTAAGGTAGGTGACGTAGTTGACGTCAAGCTCCTCGAGATCGACGCAAAGACCGGCAAGATGAGGCTCTCTATGAGGGCTCTCACCGAGAAGCCAGAGGGTTATGTAGAGCCTGAGCGCAGGCCTCGTCCTCAGGGTGATCGCGGCCCACGTCGTGATGACCGCAGGGATGACCGTCGTGGCGATCGCGGCCCACGCCGTGATGACCGTGGCCCACGTCGCGATGACCGCGGCCCTCGTGGTCCTCGTCGCGAGAACAAGCCTGCAGAGGAGGAGACTCCACGTCAGGAGCCAGAGATGTTCTAGTCCTCGGACTGAATAATCGAGTAGGAGGAAAACAAAAGTAGTTTCCTCCTACTTTTGTTTTCCGACCTCTCACACCACCGTACGTGCCGTTCGGCATACGGCGGTTCTTCATTGTTCAGTGCAATTTGACGTAGTAGTCCATAAGACAAGGATAG
>NZ_JBAEER010000095.1:0-28266 GCF_056207615.1 Candidatus Cryptobacteroides sp.
CGCAGGCAAGGCCGCAAAGGAATATGTGAGCTTCCATCTCTGCGAGGACAACACCCAGGCAGACGACCAGCGCTTCTTCAGTGACGCGATTGAGATCACCTCTAAGAAGTGGCAGAAATACGAGATAGTGTTCACCGCTCCTAAGACCAGTCCTAAGGCAACTCTCCGAGTACTCCTCGAGACATGGGAGGAAGGCGACTTCTGGAACGAGAACGCGGCAGTGGATCTCGAGCACATATCTCTCTTCCCAGTGGAGACCTTCATGGGCAGGGAGAACGGACTCCGCAAGGACGTCGCACAGGCGATCGCAGACCTCAAGCCAGGCGTGTTCCGCTTCCCTGGCGGTTGCATCGTAGAGGGCACTGATCTCGAGAACCGTTACCAGTGGAAGCACTCCGTAGAGCAGGTGGAGAACCGTCCTATCAACGTGAACAGATGGATGTACGACCAGAGCAACCGCTTCTTCGGAGACTACTACCAGTCATACGGTCTCGGCTTCTACGAGTATTTCCAGTTCGCCGAGGACATAGGAGCAGAGGCTCTTCCAGTTATCAGCTGCGGTATGGCATGCCAGTTCGAGAATGATCCTGAGATGCATCCTCATGCAGACCTCAAGGACCTCCAGAGCTATATCGACGACGCCCTCGACCTCATCGAGTTCGCAAACGGCCCGGCCAAGAGCAAGTGGGGCAAGGTACGCGCCGGCCTCGGCCATCCTGAGCCGTTCAACCTCCACTATATCGCTGTCGGAAACGAGCAGTGGGGCGAGGACTTCATCACCCACCTCGAACCTTTCGTGAAGGCCATCAGGACCAAGTATCCGGACATCAAGATCATCGGTTCATCTGGTCCATACGCCAGCGGTGAGTGGTTCGACGATCTCTGGCCTGAGATGAAGAGACTCGGTGCAGACCTCGTGGACGAGCACTTCTACTCGAACGAGAACTTCTTCGAGCGCAATGCCGACAGATATGACAACTACGATCGCAGCAGCAAGACCAAGGTCTTCGCAGGTGAATATGCCTGCCACGGCACCAGCGGTCACAAGTTCAACCACTTCAACGCTGCTATCGTCGAGGCCGCATTCATGACCGGCCTCGAGAGAAACGCAGATGTCGTATACATGGCAACCTATGCTCCCCTGCTCGCCCATGTGGACGGATGGCAGTGGCGTCCGGACCTCATCTGGTTCGACAACCTCAACACGATGAAGACCTGCAGCTACTACGTGCAGCAGCTCTATTCCCTCTACAAGGGTACTGACGTGCTCGACGTCACCATGGATGGCAAGCCTGTCGCAGGTAAGGAGGGTCAGAACAGCCTCTACGCCACCGCTGTCAAGGATTCCGAGACCGGAGAGTACTATGTAAAGGTAGTCAACCTCAGCAACTACGCCCAGACCGTCTACATCGACCTGCACAACCTTCCTGAGGGCATCAGCAGCTGCGAGCTCATCACCCTCCACTCGGACAACGCGATGGCCGACAACATCTTCACCCCAGATGCAGTGGTCCCACAGACCAGCAGCATAGACCTCACTCCTGTGGAACACCCTGAGTACTATTGGGAGATGGGCATGAGAAAGCTCGAGGACGGCACTCCGAGCCTCATGGAAAGCATCAGCGGACGCACATTCGCAATCTACAAATTCAGATAGGATGAAAAGAATCACTCTCATGCTGGCAGCGGTCTCTCTCGTGCTGGTCGCTTCATGCAAGAAACCCATAGACGATCCGATGCCGGGTCCTGATGTTCCGAGCGAGGAGCCCGGAGACGAACCGGGAGACGAGCCAGGGGGCGAGCCTTCCACCAAGGTGGAGGCCACCTACCAGCTCTATGGCGCGGTGGAGATGGAAATCACCACCGATGGCAACGCTCCCGTGGATTCGAAGAAATCCAAGGATGCCCGTCCATGTTCCATCAAGATCAACGGCAATCTTCTCACCGAGAACGGAGAGGAATTCGACTGCACCTACGAGGGTCGCGCAAGCATACGCGGACGTGGCAACTCGACCTGGCTCTGGTATCCGAAGAAGCCTTACCGCTTCAAGCTCGACGAGAGTGCCGAGCTCATGGGCATGAAGAGCGAAAAGGACTGGGTGCTGCTCGCAAACTACCGCGACGTGACCCACATGATGAACAACATCGGCTTCACCATGGCCCAGTATCTCGGCATCCCATATACCAACCATACGCGCTATGTGAAGCTCACCCTCAACGGCAAGTATCTCGGCGTCTATGTGCTGAGCGAGCAGGTAGAGGAAGGAAAGAACAGGGTGAACGTGGGCAACGACGGCATTCTGCTTGCTCTCGACGTGGACGATGGCCCTAGCCAGAGCCCGGACGCAACGGACAACTTCTACTCCACCGTATATGGCACCGACGTATGCGTGAAATACCCTAAGGATCCTACCGCAGAGCAGCTCCAGCAGGTCAAGGATGAGTTCGCCAAGCTCGAGAATGCTATCAAGTCCAAGGACTGGCAGGCTATCAATCTTGCTCTCGACGTCGAGTCCATGATAAGCTACCTCATACTCGAGGAGGCCGTATACAATGTCGAGATGGACAACGGCAAGAGCATACGCAGCGGCTACATCAACCGCAAGGCTGACGGACGCTGGACAATGGGACCTGCGTGGGACTTCGACGCCGGCTTCTCATACGACTGGGGCGACATGTATGACAGCTACGGACGTGGACACAGCTACTTCACAACCTACAAGAGTCTCATCTACGGCAGCAACCCTTACACCGGAAAGGGCGCTTACGGCGCAGGCATCCCAAGGCTCTTCGCCGACCTCTGGGGCGTTCCTGAGTTCGTGAAGGCATACAAGGCAAAGTGGAACGAGAACAAGGACGGTCTCCTCGAAGCCGTCCTCGCCAATATCGATGCCACCAACGAGGCAATTGGAAAGGATTTCAAGAACGACTCCGTTCTCTGGGGCATCTCCAACAACTACGACACCAGCAGCGAGATCTCGAAGCTGAAGACCTGGATCAAGAACCGATTCAACTATGTCAACGGCATCATTGCACTTTACCCGACAGAATAATCTACTTCCACAATGAGAAAGACTTTCATAATCATCGCGGCCATGATCGCCGTAGCCTGCTCGCCAAAGAGTGCCAAGCAGGTATACATACCTAAGGACCTCCAGGAGATGGACCTCAACGACACCTCATCACTCTGGTGCTACGAAAGGTCTGCCGAGAACGACGACCTCGTATTCTTCTGGCAGAAGGGCTTCGGTCCGGACCTTGCCACTGCTCCTGACTACCTTGGCCACAACATGAAGGTAGATCTTCCTAACCTCATGGAAAGGGCGCAGTATTTCTACGACTTCTTCAAGAACGATCTCGGATTCATCCAGCCGGGGTCGAAGGCTGACATCTACAAGATGATGGTCATGCTCATGTACTCCGACGAGGGCACAGCCTACGGAGGAGACTATGACGAGACCATCGGCGGCCTCTGGGTCACCCCTCTCCGTACATACGAGAAGAACCTCAACGTGATCGCGCATGAGCTCGGACACTCCTTCCAGAGCCAGCTCTCGATCGACACGGACAGCGGTTTCGGCGGCGGCGGAATCTACGAGATGACCTCACAGTGGATGCTATGGAACGCAAACGAGGACTGGATGACCAGCGAGAACTACCATTGGCAGGCATTCATGGACCAGACCCAGTTCGCGTTCATGCACCCTGACAATATGTACCGCTCACCTTATGTGCTCGAGTATTGGTCAGATAAGCATGGTCTCAAGTTCATCGGTGACCTCTGGAGAGCTGCGAAGCACCGTCACGACGTGATTCAGGTATACGAGGAGTTCACCGGCATAGACGACTATCAGTTCGGACAGGAGATGTACGAATACGCTGCAAAGTCCATGACCTACGACTTCGACAGGGTACGCGAGATCGCTGCTCCTTATGCAAACCAGCACAGAGGCAAGCTCGAGGCTGCAGACGCACAGGGCTGGAGGCGCATCTCACAGGGCCAGGAGCCACAGCAGTACGGATACAACGGTATCGCTCTTGACGTCCCTGCCCCAGGTACCAAGATCTCAGTGAACCTCAGAGGCGAGAGGCCTTATCTCGGTCCTATGAAGCGTATGGTCAACTCTTATGAGATTCCAGAGGAAGTGGACGGTTCAGTAGGTGCTGAAATGACCGACAGCGAGGACAAGCCTAATCTTCCTAAGGCAGACGTCCCTACCCGCGAGGAGGCTCTCGAGAGCGCATCTTCCGAGGCGGCATGGACCTTCGGTCTCGTCGGTGTCAAGGCTGACGGTACTCCTATCTACTCGGAGAGCCAGAGCGTGGTTTACGAGGGCATGGGCTGGCAGAACCCTCTCGAGTTCACAGTCCCTTCCGACGAGCCTCTCGCACATCTTTGGCTCGTGGTAGTGGCAACTCCTCACCACCATGTCGACGTTCTCGAGTGGAACAACGACTACCTCCTCTACTTCCCTTACACGATCCATATCGAATAGCCCTGCGGCTGACAAAAAAGAAAATAGGCGGTGACCTGAACGGTCATCGCCTATTTTCTTATGTAAGGTAAACTTACTTCTACTTTGCGTCCATTGCCTGGCAAGCGGTGATAGCTACCATCTTGTAGATGTCGTCAACTGAGCAACCACGGCTGAGGTCGTTTACAGGACGAGCGATACCCTGGAGGATAGGGCCGATTGCGTCAGCACCACCGAGGCGCTGGATGAGCTTGTAACCGATGTTACCAGCCTCGAGGCTAGGGAACACGAGTACGTTAGCCTTACCTGCGATCTCTGAGCCTGGAGCCTTCTTGCAGCCTACTGAAGGAACGAGAGCCGCGTCAGCCTGGAGCTCACCGTCGAGCTTGAGCTCTGGATCGAGCTCATGAGCAAGCTTGGTAGCCTCTACGACCTTGTCGACAGCCTCGTGCTTTGCAGAACCCTTGGTAGAGAATGAAAGCATGGCAACGCGTGGATCTGCGAAACCTGCAACGCTCTTTGCGGTCTGAGCTGTGCAGACAGCGATCTGTGCGAGCTGAGATGCATCTGGAGCTGGAGTAACGGCAACGTCACCGATAACGAGGACACCGTTCTCACCATACTGCTCAGCATTGGTGAGCATGAGCATCGCACCACTAACGCAGCTGATGCCAGGAGCGCACTTGATGATCTGAAGTGCAGGACGGAGGGTGTCACCGGTTGTAGAGAGGGCACCGCTGATCTGGCCGTCAGCATCGCCGCTCTTGATGATGAGGCAACCGAAATAGAGGGTATTGGTCTTTACGAGCTTCTCAGCCTGCTCCATGGTCATGCCCTTGTTCTTGCGGAGCTCATAGAGGAGGTTGATGTACTCTGGAGTCTTCTCTGAAGTAGCAGGATCGATGATGGTAGCCTTCTCGATGTTCTGGAGGCCGAGCTCTGCTGCCTTTGCAAGAATCTCCTCGCGATTACCGATGAGGATGATCTCTGCAAGCTCGTCGCGGAGAGCCTGATCTGCTGCTGTGATGGTACGCTCCTCGAGTGACTCAGGGAGCACGATGCGCTGCTTGTTCGCCTTAGCGCGTGCGATGATGTTATCAATCAAAGCCATGGTTATCTGATTTAAATGTTATTCCTGTTCGTTGAGTACGATGTTCATGGTATCGCGTGCGATCATGAGCTCCTCGTTGGTAGCGATGACTGCCATCTTGACCTTTGAGTCCGGGAGGGTGAGCATGATCTCGTCACCACGAGTCTCGTTGGCCTCGTAGTTGAACTTCACGCCGAGGTAGCTGAGGTTCTCGGAAATCCGACGGCGAAGACGAGCGTTGTTCTCGCCGATACCGCCGGTGAAGATGATGAGGTCCACACCGTTCATCTCTGCGGTATAGCTACCGATGTACTTGATGATGTCGTGGGTAAGCTTCTTGAGAGCGAGCTTTGCGCGAGGATTGCCCTCGTTTGCTGCTGCGCTGACGTCGCGAAGGTCGTTGGAGATGCCTGAGACACCGAGGAGGCCTGACTTCTTGTTCATGAGAGTATCCATCTCAGCTGCGGTCTTGCCTTCCTTCATCTCAATGTAGGTAACGACTGCAGGGTCGATGGCGCCGCAGCGGGTACCCATGATGAGGCCGTCAAGCGGAGTGAGACCCATGGTGGTGTCCACTACCTTACCGTTCTCTACGGCTGCGATTGAGCTACCGTTGCCGAGATGACAGGTGATGATCTTCGAGTTGTTGATGTCGAGACCAGCGAACTTTGCGCCCTCTGCAGATACGTACCTGTGGCTGGTGCCATGGAAACCGTACTTGCGGATAGAGTACTTCTCATAGTACTCGTAAGGGAGAGCATACATGTAGTTGTATGCAGGCATGGTCTGGTGGAATGCAGTATCGAAGACAGCGACCTGAGGAACCTCTGGAAGGACTTCCTTGACTGCGCGGATACCGCGGAGGTTAGCAGGGTTGTGGAGAGGGCCGAGGTCGCAGCACTTCTCTACGATGGAGATGAGGTGCTCGTCCACGAGCTTGCTGCATACGATCTCAGAACCACCATGGAGCACGCGATGGCCCACGGCCTCGATGTCCTCGAGAGTGTTGAGACAACCGAGCTGCTTGTCGAGGAGAGCCTTGAGGACTTCCTTCACGCCTACGGTATGATCTGCAACAGGAGTCTCATAGTCGATAGAGTCCTTGCCGATGGTAGTGTGTTTCACATGACCCATCTCGCTGCCGATTCTCTCTACGAGACCCTTAGCCACGAGATTGTAGATTTCATTGCTCTTCATGTCAAGAAGCTGATACTTGAGTGAAGAACTTCCGCAATTCAATACGAGGATAATCATATATTTTAAGCTTAATTAATTTTCGTGGGAATAATTTCCATTATATCAGGGCAAATTTACGAATTTTATTAATAATATCGCCGAAAATGAGGGGAAGATTATGAAGGGTCCGGAGTTGGTTGCCGCGCTTGCGGCAGGAGTCGCGACGGGAGTGATGCTCCCATACGACCACGTCTTATTGTCAGGCTTGGTCCTGGTGCTCGGTGCGAGCATCCTATACCTGCTTCAGAGAGGTCCCGACGCTCGTTTTCCATGGTACTTCGCGATGCTTTTCGTGACAGGTCTCTGCAGGGGTCTGTCATGGAAGATAGGAGGTTCCGGGGAGCTAGGGGTCCATAATCTGGAGCTTGTAGAAAGAGCACGGGAGGCGCTGTACGCTGCGATCGATTCGACGGGATTCGGGGACAGCGCGGCGCCACTGGTGAAAGCCCTAGTATCCGGGGACAGGAGCGAGATCCCCTCAGAGCTCAGGGATGCCTTTCGCAGCAGCGGAGCATCCCATATCCTCGCCCTCTCGGGCATGCACCTCGGAATCATCTACGCCATCATCTCGAAGGTTCTTTCCCTCGCCGGGGGCCATCCGGTCACCGTTCGCATACGCTCCATCCTCATCGTGTCCAGCTGCCTGAGCTATGCCGTCGTCACCGGCGCCTCCCCATCCATCGTGCGGGCATCTCTGTTCATCTGCCTCCGGGAGGCCGCCCTCGTCAGCGGAAGGAGCCGCGAGCCCCTCACCATCTTCTCCTCTGCCCTGATGCTGCAGCTTCTCTTCTCCCCGGGCAGCATACTCACCCCGGGTTTCCAGCTCTCCTACCTGGCCATGGCCGGAATATACCTGCTGTTCCCGCTTCTTTCCGGCATCTATCCGCCCAACAAGAGGGACCCGCTGAAGAAGATATGGGACATGGCTACGCTCAGCATCTCCTGCCAGATCTTCACGGCTCCGGTCGCATGGTACCATTTCCACAGCTTCCCGCAGTGGTTCCTTCTGACCAACATGATCGCAATGCCGCTGGCAACGGTGTTGATGCCGGTGTCGCTTGCTGCGATATGCCTCTCTCAGATTGGTCTATGCCCGGATTTCCTGCTCCTCCTGGCTGAAATGCTGGCAGAATGGATGAACAGCGCGCTGAGCATCATCAGCACGCTCTAAGCCGTCCGAGCTTGATTCGGAAATTATTCAAGGACAAAGGAAGAAGAGGTCCAGGCCTTCATCTCGCCGTCCTCATCATAGATGAGACAAGCCTCGATCCCCGGCATGGCCTCCACCATCGCACCGGCATCCTCGAGTCCGAGCACCATGCAGATGGTTGCGAGAGCATCGGCCCTGGTGGAAAGGAATCCGTCCTTAGTGGTGTCTATCACGGTCGCCGAGAGAAGAGAATGGGACACAGGATAGCCCTTGCGAGGGTCGATGGAATGCGAGTATTTCTTGCCGTCCTTGACGTAGAACTTACGATAGTTGCCCGAGGTGACGATGCCGCACGGGCCACCAGGAGAGTGGAACACGCCCTGCACCATCGCGCCGGTGACGTTGTTGCCGTCCTCCGGCTTGTCGATTCCCAGCGTCCATGCATTCCCGGAAGGATTGACTCCGTCACAGAATATCTCGCCGCCGATGTTGATGAGCATGTCCTTCACGCCCACTGAATAGAGGTACGAGGCCACGAGATCAACGCTGTAGCCCTGAGCGACCGCATTGAAGTTCAGCTTCGGCAAGGTTCCGACGTCCTCCAGTGAAGCAGGGAGATGGATCTGGCCACCATCCGGCAAGGTCCTGGAATTCGACACGAGGTCTGCAGGAGAAAGCTTCCCGTCAGGCGAAAGAGCCAGGTGCATGTCCGGAATGAGACGGGCCATTCCACAATTTGCGAGAACCACGGCAACCTGCTCGTCGGAAGGCATCTCGCCCTCGGTGAACCCGAAGCCCCAGATATCGAAAAGCGGGCCTGCGGCAACGTCCAGCACGCCCTCGCTCGTCTTCCAGAAGTCGTAAGACCTTGCATAGAGATCCATCAGCATCTCGTTCGGGACTATGGTCTCCCCGGCGTTGAACTTCGAGAGGAGCGACTCCTTGTTATAGCCCGAGAGAGAGAAGTCCACGACGTTGAGGATGGAGTCGATGGAATGCTTCATGCTCTCAGGTGAGACGGAAGCCCCGTCAGAATTGAGGGTGATCTGATAGGTGCCGCCCTGAGCATAGCCGGTTATCGAGACATAGCTCGACTTCCCGCATGAAACTGCGAGAAATAAGGCCAGGGTCGCGGCCAATAGCATAGTTATTGTACTGACATGCTTCATTCAGCGCAAAAATACTCTTTTTCGCTGATTTTAGAGGAAAAATGCTCATATTTGCAAGGATATACTATTAAACTAGGACAACAATAGGATGAAACTCGGAAAGGCAATTTCTACTTTCTTCTGCATAGCAGCAGCCGTAGCCGCATTATCGTCATGCAAGAAAAAGGGCGGTGAAGACATGCTTTATTTCTCCGGCAGGCTCCAGGTACATGGAGGCAAGGCCATCATCGAGCAGGGTGAGACCCTCACCTTCACTGCCGACGGACTCACAGGAACCGAAGGACTCGACCTCACATACAAGTGGACCGTTACCGACCGTCAGAAGGCCGACACTTCACACCTTGCAAACGGTGAGTGGAAATACGCTTTCCCTAAGGACGGGCTCAAGACATACACCGTCACTTGCACCGTATCTGCCACCGGTTATTACAGCGCGTCAGGTAGTACCTCCCTCACCATGGTAAAGCCAGGTCCTGAAGGTAGTGTCCCTGAGATCTTCAACGAATCCGACACCGACTTCGTAATCGACGAGGACGGAAAGGAGTACTCATACGTGAAGGTAGGTGACCTCTGCTGGATGACAAGGAATCTCGGAACAAGCAAGTCCGGAATCTCATACTTCGACGCGCCCATCATGGACGATATCGTAGGTAGGTTCTACAACTACGAAGAGGCCCTCACCGCATGTCCTGAAGGCTGGAGGCTTCCTACTGACGCAGAGTGGATGAGCGCAGCGCAGCCACTCACCGAGGACACACTCGCCGAGCACGAGACATGGAAGGGTGTATGCGGAGGATTCATGATCTACGCAAACTTCAACGAATACAAGCTCTGGGACTTCTGGCCGGAGGTAAACGTGACCAATGAGCTCGACCTCAGGGTCATCCCTGTCGGACTCGCAAATACTGAGACTCATTCTTTCGAGAGTTTCAACGAGCAGGCAGTATTCTGGACAGCTGACGAAAGGAACGAGGAGCAGGCATTCGTAAGGTACATCGTCGAGACCGTTCCTGACATGTACTGCATGGCAGCTCACAAGACAAGCTTCGGAGCATCTGTTCGCTGCGTGAAGGACGCCGAATAAGAGGACTTCATACATAATATAAAAAGCCGCGACCCTTTGAGTCGCGGCTTTTTATTGGTATCTGGGGAGTCCTCCTAACGGAGATCCGTCACTATGTAATCCCTTCCGAAAGCGGAATCCTTGATCGTAAAATCAGCGGCCGTGGCCTTCGGGCCGAAGCTGAAATCCGGTATCGTGATATTGGTGACAGTCCCGTCCTTTACCGTTGCCTTGAGCGAATAAATGGCTGAAGCATCAGAAGCGATGGTCACCACCAGTTCCTTGATGTCTATGCTTGAGACCTTAGGTACGAGCGTGTATCGTATCGCAGCCTTGCCTCCGACCTCGGTCCTAGCCTCAGACTTGACGTTGAAGGCCTGGCCAATACTGCTGATAAGCAGGGCCGGATTGAAGGTGCCTGCTGCCTCAGGAGAATCCACAGGCTCGATGATCACCTCCTTGGAATCCCTGTCAACGGTCCACATCGTGCTGCCGTTGCATATCATCTCGAAAGATCCCATCTCCAGCGAAAAGCAATCGCCCTGTACGGAAGCGGAGCCGCTGCCGTTCATGTGCTGTCCTGCCGAGAACTTATAGCTGAAGGCAGCCTTGTTCACGGCCACCTTCTCGGTGAATGTGGTGAGCGCGTTCTTCTGCTGGGCCCCTGCAAGAAGTCCCGGGAGAAGAGCAATGCCGACCAATATCGGTCTGAGAGAAAACTTCTTCATCATTTGTTACAGAATGCGTCAAGTATAGGCTGGAGCTCGTCAAGGCTCTGGACGAGGACCTGGCGTGGCTTAGAGCCATCCTGCGGTCCTACGATGCCTGCAGCCTCAAGCTGGTCCATCACCTTACCTGCTCTCGCATATCCCATGCCAAGACGCCTCTGGATGTCGGAAGTCGAGCCCTTTTGGGTGGTCACGACGAGTCTTGCGGCATCCTCGAAGTTAGAATCTATCTTGTGCATGTCTATCATTGAAGCGCCACCTTCTCCGCCTTCACCTGAGTCCGCTGGAAGTTCCGGCAGATAATAAGGAGTGTTGCAGTGCTGGCGGAATCCAGTCTGGTCGCCGATGAACTTGGTGATCGCGTCAATCTCCTTGGTGTCGATATATGCGCACTGTACGCGCTCCATCTTGATACCCTCATAGTAGAGCATATCTCCCCTACCGATGAGTTTCTCGGCGCCTGGCGCGTCAAGAATGGTACCAGAATCCGTCCTCGAGATCACGCGGAATGCGATACGGGTCGGGAAGTTCGCCTTGATGAGACCGGTGATGACATCCACGGTAGGTCGCTGGGTCGCGATGATGACATGGATGCCTGCCGCACGTCCCTTCTGCGCAAGTCGGATGATGGAGCTGGTAACGCTCTTGCTGGTAGACTTCGCACCTGACGCTGCCGCCATGATGAGGTCTGCATACTCATCGATCACGACGACGAGGTATGGAAGGTACCTATGACCCTGGTCTGGACGGAGGTAGCGGTTGCTGTACTTCTCGTTGTAGTCCTTGAGCTTATTGACTCCGGCCTTGCTGAGGAGGAGATAGCGGTCATCCATCTCGATACAGAGTGAACGGAGTATCTCGTCGGCCTTGACATGGTCCTTGACGATTACGTTCTCCTTCTCGTCCTCCTCGCTGATGGCCTGAGGCATGGCAGCGAGATAGTGGTGGATGAGTCTCTTGTATGGGGTGAACTCGACCATCTTCGGATCCACGAAGACGAACTTGAGTTCAGATGGATGCTTTGAGTACAGAAGCGAGGTCACGATAACGTTGAGACCGACTGACTTACCCTGCTTGGTGGCACCTGCCACGAGAAGGTGAGGTGCGTCTGCAAGGTCGAAGGTCTTCACCTTCTGGGTGATGGTGTAGCCGAGAGCGATAGGAAGTTCGGCCTTTGACTCGCGGAACGAATCATCGTTGAACATGGCCTTGAGCGGCACCATAGACTTGGTCTCGTTAGCCACCTCGATACCGACTGCATCAGCAAGGGTCGTGACGCGCACGGACTCGTTTCCGAGGGCCATGGCGATATCCTTCTCGACGTTCTTCACCGCCGCGCTCTTCATGCCCGGCGCAAGCTTGACCTTATAGAGTGTCACTGTAGGACCGACGATCGCGGTGACCGACTCGACGAGAATCTTGTAGCTCTCGAGAGTGGTGCGAATCCTATTGTTGTTGGTCTCAATCTCGAAGCGTGAGACGGTGCGTATCTGGTCGGAGTAGTCCGCGAGAAGGTCCACAGAAGGGAACTTGAAGTTCTCAAGCTCCGCCCTTACGTCTATCCTCTCGAGTTCATCCACGTTCTCGGTAAAGTCATCGCCTTCCACTATCGTGAGCGTATCTGCAGGATCAGCCCCCGCGGTCTGCTCCGCGTCTGCATTCTCCTCCTGAGCAGTCACCACCGGTTCGTCAGTCATATCGATGACCTCCTCTTCAGCCTCCGCAAAGGCTTCTTCGAGGGAAACCGGCTCTGCCTCCGTCTCCTCCGCAACAGTCTCCACTGGGTCGACTACGGCAACGGGTTCAACGTCCATTCCCTCATCCTCCGGCTCCGGAGTACTGTCAACCTTGGTCTCGAAGGCGCTTGAGAGCCACTTTGCGAAGCGACGGTTGGTAAAGGTAAGCCATACCACGGCGCAGAGAGCGAGCACGAGTGCCGAGCCTATCTTGCCGATGAAATTGTTCATCGAGGTCACGATACCTGAGCCCACATATCCGCCGAATCCGCCACCGAACGCGGTGTCCGGAGTGAAGAGCTTTCCGAGGAAAGAGCATATCACAGATGCAAGCACAGCACCGGCGAAAACGAGAATGGTCTTCTTCGCAAGATGCTCCGGCTTGGTCCTGAAGAACATGTGCCATGCAGCAAAGCATACGTATCCGAGCAGTGCGAACACGCCCAGGCCGAGGAATCTCTCGACCAGGAGATGTCCGATATGGAATCCGAACTTTCCAAGCGGATTCGCCACGTCGGTGGTAGGAGCCATCATCTGCGGATCAGAGAGAAGGCTCTGGTCCGTCTTCCATGTGAAAAGATAGCAGATGCAAGAGAGCAGCGAGATTATCGCAACTACAGCAAGGGCTAGTCCACCTATCTTGAGATACAATGCCTTCTTCTCCTCAGACATTTCCTTACGAGGAGCCTTGACCTTCGGCGTCTTAACCTTTCTTGCCATTATTTCTTGAAATTCTTACGGTTCTTCTTATTGTTACCCTGCTTCTTTGGCTGTCCCTGACCAGGGCGGTTGAATACCTGATCATTCCTTACGGAGCTGAGCTGGAGTCCCTCCGGAACCTTCACCCTTCCGCCGGAGAGCTTCTCGATGTCGGCGAAGATAGTCTCGTCTGCTACGGAATCCTTGTTCCAGATGAGATACTGCGTCCTCATGTAGATTGCGAGGTTGCGGATGACATAGGTCTTGGTCTCGCCGTCCTCGAGCTCTGCGATGAGGTCGATGATGCTCTCGATGTTACGTCCGTAGTGGGTAGCCTTGATAGGCCTCTTCTCCACCGGAACGATGGCAGGGCGAGCCGAAAGCTCCTCCGGAGTCGGCTTCGGATATGGAGAGTCGACGTCAAGCTGGAAGTCTGAGATGATGAAGAGGTGGTCCCAGAGCTTGCGCTCATAATCCTCCTGCAGGTGCACCTGAGGATTGAGGAGTTCCATCACTTTCACTACAGCCTTCGCCTGTTCGTTTCTCTTCTCCCTGTCTTCTATCTTCATGAGCCCGGCAACCATCTTCTGGACATTGCGTC
Source organism: Candidatus Cryptobacteroides sp. (assembly GCF_056207615.1). Classification (NCBI taxonomy): domain Bacteria; kingdom Pseudomonadati; phylum Bacteroidota; class Bacteroidia; order Bacteroidales; genus Candidatus Cryptobacteroides; species Candidatus Cryptobacteroides sp. The sequence continues at coordinate 13,948 of NZ_JBAEER010000095.1, forward strand.
CGTACTCGGGCAACCTGAGGCTCTTTCTTTCCGTATTGTAATCTTTCTCCATTTTTCAGATGTCTGTAAGAATGCAAATATACGATTTTTACAGGATATTCCCGCTCTCGACATACCAAAGGTATGTTGAGACCTCAGCATAGCCCATCTTGCGGAAGCTATCCGCATAGCCCTCGACCTGGCGGCGATGGCTCTTCTTCGGAGCACCGAACTTGTAGTCTATGACGCTGAGCGACCCGTCCGGATTCTCCACCACCCTGTCCGGGCGAAGCGGAGAGCCATCCTCGGAGATCAGCGCGGTCTCGTTCCAGACCATGGACGAATCCTCAGGGAACCATCCGCGTGAACTTACCGAATCGATGGCAGAAGATAGGAGCAGCTGCGCATGGGACGCCTCATCCGCGCTGAGAGAGCCATTCTCCACGGCCTGAGCAACCGCATAAGGGAGGTCTCCCGGAGAGATGACCTTCGAGAGTATGTCATGCAGAACGATACCCCTGATCCTCTTCGACGCCGCAGCGCCGGCCTCGCCTTCGTCATTGAAGAAATCGCTGGAATCCTTGCTGAAACTGAGTCTTCCACCCAGAGGCCAAGAGCAATATGAACCTGGAAGGGCCTTGTAGTCACCCTCTTCCTCCTCGACCTTTCTGCCGACGGATTCATGGGCGACAAGTTCGTGGGTCCGGACATAGTGCCAGAGGATCTGCGCAAAGTCAGAGACTTCGGAAGAAGGCTTGGTCTCGGCCTTCTTCTCCCATCCCGGATCGACCTGTCCCACTATCCTGAGCTGGTATTTCGCTCTGGTGAAAGCGACATAAGCGATGTTTATGTTATCGACATACTGTCGGAGGAGCTCATCCCTATAGTCTGCGCTGAAGAGCGTATCCTCGCTTTTCTGGGAAAGGACGACATCATAGATACCCTGGGCGACACCGTCAAGAGCAGTACCTTCGACAGATGGCCTGCACCAGGTCCTGTCGCTTTTGAAGAGACCCGTCTTCTCGATATACGGAACTATGACATAAGGGAATGCAAGTCCCTTCGACTTATGGATGGTCATCACCCTCACCGAGTCTCCGACAGACGGCGAACTGATACTTGATTCGTCGTCCGCCATGCTCTCGAGAAAGGCATGCAGGCCGTCCTGTTCCTTGTTTCTGAAATCCTGGACCTTGTCCATGAAGGACTGTACATAGAGAGTCTCCGCATCGAAGGTCGCCGGATCAGAATCCCTCAACATCCTGAGGAGTTCCTCGCAGAGGTCAGCAAGAGAATGATACTCCGAAGGTATGGTCACGTCGAGCTGGCGGGCGAGATAGAGATTCATCTCGTCCTCCGGATTGTCTATGCTGGAAAGCAGCGACAGAAGCCTTCTCACGGTCACCGAAGAGAGTATCTTCAAGGAGTCATCCGTGACGACAGGAATGCCGTTGGCAATGAGGTAGCCCGCAATCTGCGAGCCCTCTCCCCTGCCTCGGGTAAGGATTCCTATCTCGCTGTACCTGAATCCCTTCTCATGTGCCTCACGCACATAGTCGAGCACCACATCGTCCTGCAGCTTCTCCTCGCCGTCGCAGAAGGTGACCTCGACTCCACCCGGAACATCCTTGAGCGGAACCCATTTCTGCCGTACGTCTGAATATATCCTGGATATAGGTCCTGGTGCACCGCAATATTTCATGTCGAGAATCTCGGCAGCCTCACGGAAGAAGTCGTTGTTGAACTCTACTATCTCCCTTGAGCTGCGCCAATTCTCGTCCAGAGGAGTGTTCTTCACGTCGAAGTCCCTCGCGATTTCCGAATCCAGAAGGTTCCAGTCCGAGCCTCTCCACCTGTAGATGCTCTGCTTCACGTCGCCGACGACGAGGTTATAGAAGTTCTGCGACACGCTGTTCTCGAGCAGAGGCTTGAAATTGTCCCACTGGATACGCGAGGTATCCTGAAACTCATCCAACAGGAAGTGCTCGAACCTCACTCCCATCTTCTCATAGATGAACGGAGCATCGGTGCCGTCGATGATACCCTTGAGTATGGTGTTCGAATCATCGAGGCCAAGGACGTTCTTCTCCTTGAGCATCTCCCGGAACTCCTTGTTGATGTCGTTCGCAAGACCGAATCCGTAGACCTGGTCCCTGAGGAGCACAGCCGTGCGGTAGACCACGTAATCCTTCTCGAAGACCTCGGCCAGATTGTCCACGGCAATACGCATACGATCGGTCACACAGGCAGCGAGCTTTGCCTTGGCCTTACCGTACCATTTCTCCGTATCGTAATAGTTGTCCAGGAATCGCTTACCGGGGGCCGAGATGTCCGCATGCCTCGACCGGTCTGCCTTTATGCCCCTGTTGCGGGCACATTCTTTCTCGATAAAGCCATAACTGGTATCCGAAGCGGACATCCCCGCTTCCTCGAAGGCATCATCAACTGCCTTTACCGCAGCATCAAGCTTATCAACGAAGGCAACCACGATGTCCCTGCAGCCCTTTGACAGTGCCTTCACCTTATCCTCGTCATACAGATGTTCCGAGTCCAGTCCTACTTCCTCTGCCTTGGAACGGTGGGCCTCGCTGCGAAGCCTCTTGGCGATGTCCGTAAGACTATTCTCGAGATAGAAACCCTTGCCGTTCTCGAGTCCGTCAATGGCATTGTCCGTAAGCCACGCGAGCTTCTTCTCGTCCTCCTTGCCTGTCGTGAGAGAATCCAGGACCCTGCCCACGCACTCCGAAATGAGGGCATCCTTGTCCAGTTCGACCTGATATGCGGCAAACTGACCAAGTTCCCTGGAGAATGCCTTCAAGGTCTGCTGGAAGAACTTGTCTATCGTGCTGATCGCGAATGCGCTGTAGTCGTGCAGTATGTTACACAGTATCGTGTTCGCAGTATCGCTCAGGGTCTTTTCGTCAGGGAACATCCCGATGAAGTCTTCACGATAGCGAGACTTGAGCGGCTGCGTCGCGAGAGTGTGGAGCTCGCTCAAGATACGGCTCTTCATCTCGTCCGTGGCCTTGTTGGTAAATGTCACGGCGAGAATATGCCTGTATGCGTACCTGTCCCTGTCGGTGAGGAGCAGCCTTATGTATTCCTTGGCCAGCTGATGCGTCTTTCCCGAACCTGCTGATGCTTTCAATATCTCTATCATATCCTACCTCCCGCAAATCATTCTGAAATCACAATACCTGCAGCGTCCCCTGTCTTCCGTGCGGGAGAAAGGAACACCCGGATCCACCATCGAATCCAGCACCCCGTTCAATCTCTCCTCCACCATCGAAGCGAACTTGCCTCCCACCTCATTGGTCTTGGGAAGCTCGGTAAAGAGCTTCGCCGTAGCGTACATGGAATTGGACACTCTCTCGAACCCAACACCATACTTCTCCGACAACATCTTGTCATAGATGAAGAACTGAAGTCCGGCCTTCTTTTCCCTATGCTTCGGATCCGACGGGTCAAAGATTGCCGTCACCGTCGCCTCGGCTTCCTCGTCCGGAACGTCGAGCACAGAAGGATCGTCCTTACCGGTCTTGTAGTCCACAAGCCTGAGCTTCCCGCGCTCAAGGCTGTCAATCCTATCGGCTATACCGTAGAATCTCTGCCCATGGATGGTCTCATCCAAAGGTATCTCAACGCCTATGACCTCGTACGAATCCATGCCCGCGTCCCTGAGCATCCTTATCTCGGACTCGATGGTCTTCAGCACATAGCGGACGATGACACCGGCGAAGACAAGGTCGCGACCGGCCACCTCATCCGACTTGAGCTCAGCACAGATAAGGGACATCACCTTGGCGCGTATGTCCTCCTTCCTGCCCAGCCACTTCTCCAGATATGCCAAGGTCACCCGGTCCTGTCCCTTGGTCCTATTATCCTTGAGCTTGTCGAACTCACCTGTCCTCATCATCTCATCCTCGCCTATGAGAAGTGCTCTCATCACGTTGTGATAGACATTTCCTATCATCTTGGCATCCATCGACTCGGACACTTCCTCCTCCTTCTTGAGCCTCCTCACGGTATGGTAATAGAACTTTGCCGGGCACTCGATATAGTTCATCACGGACGACGGAGAAAGGGACCTTCCCTTTATGGTCTCTATATCCTCTGCGGTCTTTTCGATGTCGGTCGGAACTATCTCAGGGACGTCGATTCCCGACTTTGCCACATAGAAGTTCACCGGCACATGGAAATGGTATCGGAGCTGCTTGATGTAGCGGCTCTCCTCTCCAGACTTCAGTCCCTCGGTGCGCGAGTCGTAGAACAGCCATACCTTCTCCGCCCTGGTGATCATGCGATAGAAGTAGTATGCCCACACCGCATCCTGATACTCATAGGTCGGCAGTCCGAAGCCCTTGCGGAGCTCGGACGGAATGAACGAAGAGCTGACGCTCCTGCGCGGGAACATGCCCTCGTTCGCTGAGAGGATAATCATGTTCCTGAAATCAAGCGTACGGGTCTCGAGCGGGCCCATGACCTGCAGGCCTCGGAGCGGTTCTCCAGTGAACGGTACGGACACGGATGAGAGCATGGACTCAAGCAGGTGCACGAAGGTCGCAGGGCGGATGTCAAGCTCCATCGCACGCAACCTGTTCAGGCTTGTATAGTACTCCTTGGCGAAGTCAATTTCAAGTGCATAGTCCGCCTTAGACCTCCCCTCGAACGGTATTTCATCATCCTCTGTCCTCTCGGCCCTGAACTTGGAGCCTACATAGCTCACAACCGAGCAAAGATATTCGCAGAGATCCGCCACCTGCTGCTTGTCCTCAGCCTGGGCATCGCCGCTCGCAGGCCGGAAGATGACTTCCGGAAGCCCTGATCCGCACAGATCCGAAACTGGGATATAGTACTTGCGGGCCTTGCGGATCTGATCTATCTTCTCGAAAACTCCGGTCTCATCTCCGACCAGTTTCCTGAATATGCCGCTCGAGAAGATGTTCCAGACATATTTGTGGTAGAACGACCACTGGCCTCCCTTCAGGCGTGCGTGCATCTGCATCCTTATCACATCGTGCATGAATGCATAGAACTCGCTCGAACCCATTGGATAGCCCATGGTCACGTTGATATCCTGAACCTCGGGAGGGATGCTGTTCAGAAGAGGCAGCAGCAACGACTCGTCCGGCAGAACTACTGCGTAGTCGTCTGGCCGGCCGCCAGCGATGATCTCTCCCACTCTCTTGACCTGACCGACGGAAGACGGCACGCTCACGACATTGAACTGCGGCATCTCCACTCCTTCCGGATCCGGAGTGAACACGGGTCTGAATCTCTTCACGTTCTCCGCCATGAAAAGCGATGACTTGTTCAGGGGATCCTTGATCATCTTGCCGCTCCAGTCCCAGCAGAACTGGGCAAGGCCGGCATCCGACATCTTTCCGAGCACATGCTTCTCGCACTCGTTCAGGGCATTGAGTCCGACGAACACGAACTGTCTCGAATGCGGATAGGATATCCTGAGGACATCGCTGGCGGATTCCTTGTCCATCCGCTCCGCAAGGCTGCGGTACACCATGCCCTCGTATGCCCAAGACTTCCGTCTGAGCGCCTCGTTGAAATCCCTATATAGAGGGTAGAGTATACTCCATATCTGGCGGAAGGTCTCCTTCACCCCACCTTCTGCGCTCTCGGACCTGAAATGTTCGATGAAAGCCTTGATAGCCTTCTCCTGATTCTCGCTGAGGTGCGAGTAGTCATCCTGGATTGCCTTGAAGTCCGCAACATTCGTAAATATCTGCGACGGATCGACACGATACTTGTCCACGTCGTTGAAGTCTCCCAGCAGAACGTCACCCCAGTATATGAATTCATCGAGAGTCTCTGCCTTGGGATAGAGCTCGCGATAGCACTCATAGAGCACCACCAGCAAGTTTATCCTGTCCGCCACCCTGACGTCTGCCGCCGTCGAGAAGAAGTCGTTTATGGTGACCATCGCCGGAGCCACCACAGGGGCAACACCCGATGAAGCAGCCTCTTCACAGAGCCACTTTCGGAAGAATGCGATGGCACGTCTGTTCGGGAAGACGAAGCACAGCTCCTTGAGCTGGACACGGCCCTCCTTGTGCGAATTGATATAATATTGGGCTACCTGCCTGAGAAACGGAGTCATACCAGATTATTTTAGAGCAAAGATAAGTCTCAGCTGTACAATAATACCGGACAAGCGAGAAAATCTTTCAAACTTCTATTGCGAATATAAGAAAAATATATGTACATTTGCATTCGGATAATTTAGAATTATTCAAAACTAGATAAGTTTAACCCTAAAAACAGAAATAACTATGGCAAAATTCATCTGCCCTGTATGTGGCTATGTACACGAGGGCGACGCAGCACCAGAGAGGTGCCCACAGTGCAAGGTTCCAGGATCAAAGTTCAAGATGGTAGAGGAAAACGCAGACCTCGTATTCGTCTGCGAGCATCATATCGGTGACGGTATCGTAGAGGACGCTGAGGTCATGCAGGGTCTCCGCGACAACTTCATGGGCGAGTGCACTGAGGTAGGTATGTACCTTGCAATGTCACGTCAGGCTGACCGCGAGGGTTATCCGGAGGTTGCCGAGGCATTCAAGAGATATGCATTCGAAGAGGCTGAGCACGCTGCAAAGTTCGCAGAGCTCCTCGGTGAGGTCGTTTGGGACACCAAGACCAACGTCGAGAAAAGAATGCAGGCTGAGTGCGGTGCTACCGAGGGTAAGCTCATGCTCGCAAAGCGCGCAAAGGAGCTCGGCTACGATGCAATCCATGACACAGTACACGAGATGGCAAAGGACGAGGCTCGTCACGGAAGCGGCTTCCAGGGTCTCTACAAGAGGTTCTTCAAGAAGTAAGAATCCCGCCAAGACATACGAAAATAGGCTGGCCAATCGGCCAGCCTATTTTTATTATGGAAGCAAGGATTACTTGCCTGCGTTAGCCCATGGGAAGTTCTCGCCTACGATAGGAGCACCCATCTGTGAAGCCTCAGCGTCATTCTGATCGAGCATGAAGAGCATGAAGTTAGGATTCTCCTCAGTGCAAGGAGTCCATTCGCCGCCGTTCGCGCCGTTAGGATCGCTGTACTTTGCGAAGTTGGTCCAAGCGGTAAGCATCTTCTCAGAAAGATCCCAGTCACCCTTGGTCCAAGGACGCCAGCAGTGCTCGAGAGACTTGAAGACGAACCAGAGCTCTGATGAGTGGAACGCACCCTTAAGACGTGCGGTAACCTCAGGATGTGAGCCATCGTCTGGGAGTGGACGAGCGAACTCGTAAGCATAAGCCTTGTTGCCCTTCTCCTGGCGGTTCTTGCAGAATGCTGCGATACCGTCTGACATGTTACCCATATCGTTGAGGGTGTAACCGATCATGTAAGGAACGTCAGCGAGAGTGCCGTCGAGTGCAGCTGCATCGAAGCTCTCGAGTGATACGTAACCGTCCACGATAGGACCGCCTGATACGCTGCCGAAGTTACCGGTCGCGTTGTTATAGATGGTAGCAACGGTGTGCATAACCTCAGTGTCAGCAGCACGCATCTTTGCGAGGGTGTTGTAACCTGCCCAATCCATGACAACCTTGGTGTTGAACTCTGAACGCTGGAGTGCGTTGAGACCCTCTGGAGCTACAGGAGCCTTGTAAGCAGCGAGCTTCTTCTCAGCAGGAGCACCCATGCCAGGGAAGTTGAAGCCGCGAGGTGCGCCCATACCTGCACCCTGTGAAGGGACGGTGATACCACCTGCAGACTGGATGATAGCCTTGTGGAAGAGACCGCGTGCGAGAGGAGACTCACAGATGGTCTTAACTGATCCACCACCTGCACTCTGACCGAAGATCATCACGTTGTCTGGGTCGCCACCGAACTGAGCGATGTTCTTCTTGACCCACTTGAGTGACTCGATCTGGTCGAGGATACCGTAGTTACCTGAAACGCCGTTAGGGTTCTCAGCTGAGAGCTCAGGATGGGTGAGGAAGCCGAATACGCCGAGACGATAGTTGATGGTCACGAGAACCACGTCCTTGCCAGCGAACTCCTTACCGTCGAACTCAGGCTCGGTACCGAAACCTTCGCGATATCCACCACCATGGATCCACACTGCTACAGGAAGCTTTGCGCTAGGATTGCCAGACTGCTTGGTCCATACGTTGAGGTAGAGACAGTCCTCGCTGAAAGGAGCCTCATCACCGTAACCCCACTCAGTGTAGTAGCCACCCTTGTACTGGATGTGCTGGTAGCTTGGGTTAGCGAAGCGATCGCAAACCTTGACGCCCTGCCATGGCTCTACTGGCTGTGGAGCTTTCCAACGATTCTCCTTGATAGGAGCTGCTGCGTAAGGGATACCCTTATAGGCAACGACACCAGCAACGCTGGTCTCAACGCCCTGGACCTGACCGCCCTCGATAGTGAGGATAGGGGTCTCGGCCTTCTTTGGAGCACACGCTGCCATTGCAACGAGTGCGATTCCGAGGATGATTTTTTTCATATAATTTGTGGTTTAAAGTGTATATTTTCCAACAATCGCTACTTGATCCTGAAAGAGAATTTCTTGTCGTAGTTCTCACGGATACACAGATCCAGGCTGAGGTCCTCACTGTTGTACACCGAGGACCAGAGCGACATCCAGCTCCAATCCTCAAACTTCTCCGGATCCAGTCCTATGCGCTTCATCGCCTCGAACTCGTCCTGGTCGTTAAACATGATGCGGACACTCTTCATATAATCCATCGCCTCGGCCTTCGAAGGAGTAGGATTTGCCTTGAGACTCTCGCAGAGGACATCGAAACGCCAGTAGCCGAGTTCCTTCTTCTCCCAGAGACCTGTCTCTCTGTCGACGCGACGGCCTGGGGTAAGATAGAAGTTGGTGGACATTATGTAAGGGGCATCCTCGCCGATAAGATCCGGCGTACGGAGCACATGCATCTCGTTATCCACATACTCGATGATGACCCTGTCCCCGTTCGCATCCGCATAGATGTAGTGGAGGTCCATATCCTCGTTCTGGAAGATGGAACGGACATCGAAACGGTCCATCATGGCGATGGCCTCATCCACGGTCGCACAGTTGTCGAGAACGACGCGGAGCATCCAGTTGGAAAGCATCGGAGTGCGGCCGCGATCCTGCATGGTCGCCTCGAATTCGAGCTGCATGAAGCTGCCCATGAGACCTTTCTCGTTGATACCGTCGAGGATGCTGAAAGGTGCGAAGATGGCTATCTCCTGGTTGCGCACGGTGCTGAACGGATTCTCGGGATCGGGATCTGCAAGGAGAGCGCTGACATCGGCTACGCCAATCGACTTGTATCCATTTTCCGGTGCAGTATGAACGACGACATAGTAATTTCCTTTCACAGGATAGTCATAGTTTCGGCCGAGCACATATCCCCCATCGCTGCTCGCCGATGAGAAAGTACTGCAGCCCACGCCCTGGGTGCTGGCATTCTGAAGAAGGATACGAGACTCCGGAAGCAAGTTCTTGTAAAGGAGAAGAAGCGACTCTGGAAGAGAACCACAGCCTTCCTTCATCATCTCCGGGAGCTTATAGTCCGCAGTATAGTTCATCTCGAAAAGGTGCCCGTCGGACCCCTCCACTGCAGTTATGCTCTCTACGCTTGCCCTCTGGTCAGGACTCCATTTCTCGGCATTGTCCGCGTCTGGGTCGGACGGATTTCCGCATGCGCTCAATGTCGCAGCAGCCATGCAGCAAAATGCATTCATATACTTTTTCATATTCACACTTCAATATTCCCCGCAAATTTACCATTATTAAGCAATTGTCGTATAGATACTCATGACATTTTTGGACAAAAAATGATATTATTCAGCAAATAATGAATTATTTTTGTTATCATCTCTAACCACTTCATTCTTTGACCATGGACTCGTCGAATCTTTTCCCTCAAGCAATTTCACCTACCGCCTATCAAGGGCGGAAGAGATGCGTTGTTCCTTCACGAGATTGCACATGTGAGACAAGCTTTGAAGATGGGACTTGGATTCAAAGGCGGGCTACTGGTAAATCCAGGATATTATGTCGGAGAGACAAATAAAGAGAGGGTACAAAACGAAAGAGAAACTGAGCTTGAGGCTTATAAAATACAATTTTCTATGGACGAGGATTCCGTTCCCGAGGCTTTTGATGATGGATACGAAAGCATAACTGGTAGGAATCTTGTCAAGATAGAAGGTTATGAGAGTCTAAATAAATATTGGTGAATTTTAAACATGAAGATGTTCACATTTCGTATATCCGTAATAATTGTCCTGATTTTCCTGTCAACGCTCATCAGAGCTCAGGGAATTGACGGTGTATATAGGGCGGACTATGATGAAGACTATGATATTATATCTATCACTATACATCAAGGAACTTTTAAATATGAGGTGGACTTTGGCGCTGCTGGTGGGGCCATTCTGACAGAATGTTCCGTCAAACAGGTAGAAGATGATGTATATGAGCTATGCTCAAATGAAACTGGACTTGATTATGTTGACCGTACTGTCGTATCGGCAAACAAGATCGCTTATGAACAGGACTTTGTCAGAATACTGATAGACATGCCCCATAATAGAGCAACAGGAAAAGTTGTTTGTGAGTATGTATATGAAGGGTCCGACACTATTCTTCGTACTGAATCTGTCTCAGATTGGAAGGGAACAATCATCATTCCTACTATTGGAGGCAAATCAATTGCCATCAGGAATCTGTTTTATATGTCCAATTACATTGCAACTGATTGGAACGATGCTGAGACTGCCCCAACTATTATAAGGACATTCCTTCTAAAAGCGGGTGATAAAGATCCATTGTCATTAAAAGGTGGCACAGAGGTCACAGTAAGTTCTAATGACATCACTGATGAGCAGTTCTTTAAGAACAACTACAATGGAGAGTACATTCTTATTACTCCTTCCGGTTTAAGATGGCGAGGGCGTAATTATGTTAAAGTTGATAATAGATAGAGTAGAACATACCATGCGTATATCGATAGTAGCTTCCTTGTTTATGCTCAGTCTGTATTTCTCCATCGGGATAAGTGCACAGACTATAGATGGAGTATATACTTGGGAGCAAGACAATGATGTTCGAGTGTCAGTACGGGAAGGGACCTTTGCTCTTATCAGACAAGCCACATCTCTCGTAGGAATAGACACACTTGCCATCTGTTCTGTGTCAAAGGTAAGGGATTATCTCTTTGAGATTAATTCCAAAACAGTCTCCCCTACGACTGACAAAATTGTGAAATACAGTAAAGATTCCACCTTGAACGGCTCTGCCAGGATTGAGGTGGTATTGCCTAATTATAAATTGCCCTTAAAAGTCGAAATCAGTCCTAATCGTAAATCTCGTTTTCATTTGGGGGATATATACGTAGGCCAGTGGGATAGAGATTACAGTTATCATGAACGATATGAATTCAATGTCGAAGATGGCTTTGGGGAGATAGAGATTCCTTGTGTTAACGATACTTCGGTATCATACCATTCCCGCAAGAAAATCAAGGTTTCGAAGCAGGTAACGGAATACATGTACAATCTACACTTAATGACCCTTAGGAATGAGGATATAACGTATTCATTCAATAGAGAAGACATGACATATTCACGCGTGTTCATGTTTCTTGATGCAGATTATCTTATAAAGCCAAAAGATGTGATTACAATAAGTCTACCGGGAATCAGACCTGAAGATTTTGAGAGATATTATATATCTGGAGAATACTTCAGGATCAGAAACGACACCCTATATTGGAAAGGAGAACAGTTCAGAAAGGTGACGAAGACAGAAGATACTGTGTTTTAAGGCAGGTTAACCAGTACTACCCTTACGGTGACCCGATATCCGACTCGAGGGTAAGCTCGCCGTCGAACGACAACCGCTACCGCTTCACCGGCAAGGAACTCGCGACGGAGACCGGACTCTACGACTTCATGGCAAGATACCTCGAGACCTCAATGGGAAGGTTCACCACGATCGATCCATTAGCCGAGAAGTATCCTTCGATAAGTCCTTATGTTTATTGCGCAGGTGATCCGGTGATTTTTGTGGATCCGGATGGAAGGGATCCGATTTATCAAATAAGAAAAGGAAATTTGCAAAATATTGGTGACGACGGAAGAGATGGCGGCATGATATATTTAGTCAAGGGAACAACAGCTCGAAGAATTAGGAAACAAGGATTCGATGCTCTAGGTAGAGATCTCTTCTCAGATAAAAACAGTATCGGAGTTCCCTTGGGTGCAATAAAAAATCAAGTAATATCATCTTTTGAAGACACGTTATCCCAAGGGCGGGAGCAAGGAGGACACGCTACAACAGATGGAAATGTTAACAGATGGGATTCTGGTGGTGACCCCACTTTGACAATAACGGAGGGCGACAAAACACAAAAAGCAAGCGCCCATATACGGCCGTTTTTTGAGCAAGGTAAACCGTCTGGTGGTTCTGGTAGAAATGTCTCAGTTTACTGGCATACTCATCCAGATGTTTCTGTTGGAGGCGTGTGGCTCGGCTCTTCAAACCCTTCAGAGAAAGACCTAGAGTATCAAAGAAGTTTAATGAAGAACAATGGTTATGAAGGTGGGGCATTCGTTATTGGGGCAAGAGAAAAAATGGTCACTTTTTACAAAACAAAAATAATAGTAAAAGTTAAATGGGATGTTATAAAAGATTTATAGTTTTAATTCTGACCCTTCTGTTCACATATAATGTCGATGCCGAGAATGTACGATGGCGTATGCCGCAGATGAGTGTCGCGAGTAGAGTTAGGATTAATCTCATGAGTAAGAAGTACGGGAATGCTTTTTATAGAATGTGGGGACCGGAAGTGTTGCTGATAGTTTCATATACTTCGGACGGTATAATAGCATATGGTCAAGAAAAAGGAAAATGGTTGATCCACAAAGATATATCCACATTTAATGATCTTTCTCTAGAATGGGATTGGGACGAAGACTTTTTCCATATGGTTAATTGGGTTCTAGATACGTTTGATTTTTTTGGTTATGTGGTATATAAAGACGGAGTTAAATACATGCGCTATCAACCTGTTGTTTTTGAAAACCTCTGGAGCGAGTCAGTTGAAGACGAAGTGCCCGAGTTGACAAAACTTGTATTAAATGATGCCCAGAATGTCTTCAAACAAATTGAGCCAGAATATCCGTCTAAAATAAGACATATATATAGATATGTTCAATGAACGCAAAATCATATGCAACTACTCCTACTAGACTGTGTCTGAGCCGCGCTGGGACGGAAAGATATCGGAGACCAGCTGGCTGAACCCTGACGAGACATCAGACAGGGGTTACGTCTACAGGTACGACAGCCTCGCAAGGCTGACGGCGGCAGAGTATGCGGATGTCTCCGGCTCGGGGCTGTTCACCGAAAGATACGGTTATGACCTGAACGGCAACATGACATCCAGGACAAAGGCTGTCCAGCTCACGGACAGCTCCGGTAATACGACGCTCGCGAATCTTGTCGCACGCAATTCCTACACCGGAAAGGAACTCGCGACGGAGACCGGACTCTACGACTTCTGCGCAAGATACCTCGAGACCTCGATGGGAAGGTTCACCACAATCGACCCGCTTGCCGAGAAGTATCCTTCGATAAGCCCGTATGTTTATTGCGCCGGGGATCCGGTGAATAGAGTCGACAAAGACGGCAGAACATGGGAGGATGACAAACAGGTTGAAAGGCTGAAGAAACGGGTTGAGGCAAGAATTTCTTCCCTGGAGAAGGAATCAAAGAGGCTTAACTCCAAGATTGATAAGGGAAAGTTGATGGGCCCGAAGTTGAATAGAGCAAACAAACGGTTGAATACCATATCCGAAATGGAAGGGCACCTGAATACGAGTCTTTCTGACATTGAACTATTAGGGAGAGATACAAAGCATACTTATTCATTAAAGAGCATCTCTGACAGTTCTCAACCGCATTATGTAAAAAAGACTGGTGAAACTAGTATAGAGATTCAAGGTTCAACAGATGCGTTGTTCCTTCACGAGATTGCACATGTGAGACAAGCATTAGGCGAGGGAGGTCTAAAGTTTAATGCAGAAGGATTACTAAACAATCCCGGTTTTTGGGCCAAAGCTTACGAGTGGGAAAGAATCCAGAAAGGCAGACTATTCGAAATAGAGGCGTACAAGATACAGTTTTCTATGGACGAAGATTCAATGCCGTACATGTTCGGTGGTGGGTATGACAGTATTACAGGAAGAAATCTGTTAGCTAACCCGAGCTATGAATTTCTAGATGGTTATTGGGATGAAGAATAGCTATTATATCAAACTGATTTCGCTATGCATGACTCTCATCTTGTGCAAGTTTAATTCTCTTGCTCAGATATATGAGG
>NZ_JBAEER010000096.1:0-12262 GCF_056207615.1 Candidatus Cryptobacteroides sp.
ACCATGATCCTCGACGGAATAGGTCATGACGTACTGGAAGTCAGCGCCATTGGTGACATGACAGTCGATGAAGAGCTCCGGATCCCAGTAGTTATACATCTTGTGCCACTCCTTCATCTCAGGGGCATCGGTCTTGAGGAAATCGCGGTTGAGGTTCATGAGCAATGAGTTGTTGCGCGTACCGAGCTCCTCAGGGCCGTTCTGGTTGATGCGGTTGGTGGCGCGGAAATCCACATGGCCGTCGACATTGAAGATAGGTATCATGAGGAAGCTGACATCGTCCAGGAGGGATTTGTCCTTGCCTGTGAACACGAGGTCGCGCAGCCATATCATCGACGCATCCTTGCCGTCGGGCTCACCGCTGTGGATGCAGGACTCGACGAGCACGATGACGCGGCCCTTGGCGCGTATGTCCTCCGGAGTCGTGAGTCCGTTCTTGTCCACGATCACGAGATTGATGTCCCTTCCCTGAGGACTGACGCCGAAGCTCTCGAAGTTGACCATGGGAGACTGATCTGCCATGCGGCGGAAGAAGTCCATGGTCTCGTCATACCTGGGTGTCTTACGGAAGTCGGTCTGCTCTGCCAGCGTCACCCATTCCTGGGGTACACGTTTCCTGTCCGCTGCGATTACAGCAGCAGAGAGGGTGAAAAGCAAGGTGAGGGAAATGAGGAGTCTTTTCATTTCTGGGAATTCAAGAAATTGCGTCAGCTCTGCCCTGGGGTGAGGACTGACTGAGTGGATTCAGGCTTTGCGATAGGCTGTATCGTTCCCTGGGTGATGGCCTGCCTGAAATATTTAGGAAGCCTGCCAGGGTCTGTTGCTCCGTAGAATTCAGAGATGGTCTTTCGGAAGCTGTCCATGTCTCCTATGATGAGGAAATGGGCGAGTAACCTGTCGGCAGCGGCGCTGTTGGCGTCCTTGCAGTTGAGGAGTATTCCGCTGAGGTTGTATCTCGAACTGTTGGATATCATAGTGTCGCTTTCGCGCCCCTTGTCGTAGGCCACTTCCGAGCCCGATCTTGAACTCTCCATCGCCATCTTCCTTGCTGCCTGGGCCGTCTTTCTGTTGAACGGACTGCGCCCGAGTATGTCGGCATGCTTTATCGCGAGCTGGTAGTCTCCCTTTTCTATCTCGAGCCTGATGAGCTGGCGCAGGATGCCGAAGCTGGTGCCGTGCGGAAGCGCCATACCGAGCTGGAAGGCCTGATGGATGGCTTCGTTCGGACAACCTATGGTCTCGTATATCACGCTCCTCAGCGAGAATGCGCTCCAGTTCTCTCCGGCAGTCTCGCCGAAGCTCTCCGGTCCGGTGATAGGGTAGTCGAAAAGCCTTTCTCCTAGCTGTCCGCTGGCGTTGAGGGCCAGCAGGGCGTACGGTACGTATGACATGTCCGACTTGCAGAGCTGTGGGGTGGCTATGGCCAGCACCGTGCCCCAGTCATGGACCCTGGTGAGATATTCCACCGCGTACCATCTCTCGTTTTCCCTTATATTCTCGTTTCTCACGACAAGGACTCCGGCGACGACGATCAGTGCGACGCAGATGCCTTCCATGGCTACCTTGAACTTGTCCTTGAGAGGCAGTTTGACCGTAATCTTGTCATATGGGATGAAGGTCGAGACGAGGAGTGCGAGCAGCGAGGCGATAAGGATGAATACACCTGTGCGCGGTGTGTTCGCATGGGCTATCGCAATCCAGCTGGCAGCGCCGGCTATAGTTCCGAGAATCTTGTTCAGCGGGAGGAAACGCAGGAGCCTGCCTGTCCCGATGTATGCCACGGTCACGATCAGTGCGCAGATTGCGGCTCCGAGTCCTGCGACCCGGTAGAACTGCACCAGAAAGTCGCTGATGAGCGTCGCAAGAGGCCATGAGTCGGCGAAAAGCTGCCTGTAGTAGTCTGGAGTGTTGAGGAAGATTCCCTTCTGTTCCTGCATCAGCATGGTGTAGCGCAGGACATGGCTGCTGACATACCAGACCACGGCAAATATCACGCATGGGATAAATGCCGAGCTGAGTATCGTCCTGCTCTTTTCTTTGATCCTGCCCATCATCTGAATAGCTTTTCGATGTCTTTCTGCCTGTCCTCGACCTTACCCTTGACGAACTCGGGGATGTTGTACGATTTAAGACGCAGCTCGTTGTGACTGTACTTCTTCTGCGGGAGCATGAATGGCTTGGTGAAGCTGCCGTTCCCGTCGAAGTGGGTTATGTACAGTCTGGTGTAGCGACCGTCTATCCTGCGGCTGCTGAATACCATCCACTTGCCGTTGCTAGACCATGAATGGTAGCTTTCCGCGCCGTCGCTGTTCAGCTCGTCCAGCGGTCTGATGCCTCCGTCTGCGAGGTCCATCATCCACAGGTCTGCCTCGTCATGCCATATCGGGAAGGTGCCATAGGAAGAAGCTGTGAATACGAGCTTGTCTCCGCAGACCCTTGGGAAGGATACGGAGATGCTGTCGACGTCAAGTACGCAGCGAGGCTCTCCGACGAACTTGCTTCCGTCGAAGTCCATCGCCATGAGCCTGTATCGCAGCTGTGCGCGTTCGTATGGGAGGTTGCCCGGATCCTGCGAAGAGCAGAAATAGAGTGTCCTGCCGTCCTGCGACCAAGCAGGGAAGGTCTCGAGGCTCTCCGCGGTCTGCACGGGTACGCTGATCTCGTTGGTCTCGATGTCCATGATCATGATGTCGGACGCGGTGTCGAACACCTCCAGCGGCTGGTGGGCCGAGGCATAGAAGCTCTGGTGGGTGGAATTCGAAGAGAATACGATGTGCCTGCCGTCGGGGTTCCATGCAGTGTATGTGCCCTGCATCTTCGGTCCATGCTCGGCAAGGTTCATGATCCTGACACCGCTCTTGTCGACGAACACGGTTCCGCCGCCCTTTCCTCTGGCATGGAATATCAACCTCTCAGGGTCTCCGGATGGGAAGGTGTGGCAGTTCACACAGCCGCGATCATTGACCTTGTTGGTCACGATCGCGCTCTCCTTGTAGCTGGAGAGCTCCCTCTGGTAAATGCCCATGTCGTGCCAGCTCTCGTAGCCGGGTTCGATGAGCCTGTATGCAATATACGGATCAATCTCGTCCGAAGACACATGGATAGGGAAGTCCTTGTATCTGGTCCCGTTTCGTGAGCCTTTCTTCCATGAAGCTACGCTGACCCATATGATGTCTCCTTCCCTGCGCCTGTCGACCTTGCAGAGTGAACCGTCAGCCATGTCGAAGTTGAGCTGCGCCATGCCTTCTGGTATGGTCACGCCCACATAGTCCGGCACTATCTCCGGGTACTCGTCGACCTGACGGTAGTCGGACGGACCGCAGGCAACCGCGAGAACTACGGCGAGCAGCAGAGATATGGACTTAGGAAGGCGCATGAGGCAAAGATAGCAAAAATCTATGCAAGGAATCCCAGAATCTGGGACGGATCGGTGAAGTGGAACTCGGAAGGGATTCCCTGCTGGCCGCGCCCGTTCCAGTCGGCGAGGGCGAATTCACAGGATGCTGAGTGGGCGCACTGGCAGTCGTGCATCGTGTCACCTATGTATATGCACTCCTCCATGTCTATCTTCCTGCCGAGATCCTTCTCCTTGAGCTCGATGTACTTGAGGATAGGGTCAGGATGGGGCTTGTGGCGCTCGCTGTCCTCGGCGCAGATGCTGTGGTCGAAATATTTCAGCATGGGCGCGAGGTGTACATCCTTGCCGAATTCGAAGCGGTTGCGGGAGGTCACGCAGCCTATGCTGTGTCCGGCGGAATGGATTTTCTCCAGCACTTCGGCGATTCCGTCGAAAGGACGCATCATGTAGGAAAGCCGGATGAAGTTCTCTTCCCATACTTCCCCGAACTCGGCGGCGTCGTGGTATCCGAGCAGGCTGCCGACCTTGTGGCTCGGAATTCCGAAATATCCATAAGCCTGGTCGTAGCTCATGTCCAGGTCCATCAGCTGCTTTGCCGTGTCCATCATGGAAAGTACGCCGGTCTTCTCGGTGTCGATGATGGTTCCGTCGATGTCGAAAATGAAAAAATGCTTGTTCATGGACCTAAAGATACGAAGAATCCTCATTTTATGGAACTTGGCTCATCGGACCGGCTTCTTTAATTAACGGCAAATCGTGAGCAAAAAGGTGACAATAGGATAGAATTGTTATCCAATTGTACGATATTACAAGGTAATTGTTAATAATAGTGCTATTTTTGCCGTCCAATTCATAAAAGCTATATAGAGAAATGAAAGTAACTATCATTGGAGCCGGCAACATGGGCGGTGCAGCTGCCATCGGTATTGCCAAGGCTGGTCACATTGCTGCATCTGATATTACTATCACTTGCCCATTCCCTAATCTCCTCACCAGGTATCAGGAGCTTGGAATGAATACCAACACTGACAACAAGGAAGGTATCAAGGACGCTGACGTGGTAATCGTCGTGGTAAAGCCATGGGTGGTTCCTGCAGTAGCCAAGGAGATCGCTCCGGTCCTCGATTTCGAGAAGCAGGTAGTAGCCTGCATGGCGCCTGGCGTCAAGGAAGAGGAACTCGTAGAGAGCTTCAAGTACGAGGGCAATGTCCCTGCAATCTCATATGTAATCCCTAACATCGCCATAGAGTTCTGCGAGAGCATGAACTTCATCGCGCCTGTAACCGCTAAGCCAGAGCACATCGCAGTTCTCGAGAAGATGCTCGAGGGAACCGGTACCTCACTCGTAGTAGAGCCTCATCAGCTCCAGGCTGGTACCTGCCTCGCATCTTGCGGTATCGCATACGCTCTCCGCTATGTCCATGCAGCATCTCAGGGTGGTACCGAGCTCGGTATGTTCCCTTCAGACGCAGTGAAGATCGTTACCCAGACCATGCAGGGTGCCGTATCTCTCCTCAGGAACACCGGCGCTCACCCAGAGGCTCAGATCGATAAGGTCACCACAGCAGGTGGTATGACAATCAAAGGCCTCAACGCAATGGAAGAGGCCGGATTCACAGCTTCAGTCATCAAGGGTCTGAAGGCTGGTATCTGATAAGATTTTCTAGTCGTCAGCTTCGCCGAGGGAGATAAGAATCTCATCGCAGGTGTCGACTACCTTACGGTGCATCCTGTATCCCAGGAATCCACCGAATATTCCGCCGATCAACATACCTCCGACAAGTCCTATCGCATAGGCTGCGTCGGGGGTTTCTAATATCATCTCGGCAGCACACCACCCGAACCATACGATGATCATCGGGATTGCGATCTTGAACCAGTCGCGATATTCCTTCTTCAGCTTCTTGATCTGCTTTGCGCATTCGAGCAGGCTGCCAGTGCTTGCGGTATTTGATTTCACCCTGTTATGCATGACTGCGGTGCATGAGGCGCAGAAGATGAGCATTGCGACGGTCGCACCGATGAAGTACCAGCTGAGACCCAACTGATAGAATACAAACGCGCAGTATGGGGCTCCGATGATGCCGATCGCGATGCTTAGTATGCCCTTTCTCTGGATGGTCGAGATCCTGCTGGAAGTGGCGCTCCTGAGAATCCTGTCGTTTACTATTTCCTCTTTCGCGAGCATCTGCTTGAGCGCACTGATCTGCTCTCGCATATCCTCCATTTCGAGGTTTGTGATATCCTTGTGTTCCATGATTATTCTTCGTTTTTGGTTGACATTGCCTTGAGCTGCTCCCTGATCCTGAACAGCTTCACACCTACGTTCTTTGCGCTGATGCCGACGATGGCTCCGATCTCCTCATAGCTGATGTCCTCAAGCCAGAGAAGAACGATAGCTCGGTCGATGACGTCGAGCTTGTGGATTCTCTCGTGCAGTTTCTGTACCTGCTTCGATCCTTCACCCTCATCGGTGAAGAGGTCGATCCCCATAGAGAGCGGAACCTTCTCGCCTGCCTTCTTCTTCTTTCTCTCAGCAGAGATGCAGGTGTTGAGGCTGATACGCCAAATCCAGGTGTCCACGCTGGATTCTCTACGGAATGAATCGAAACCTTTCCACATATTGATAAGGATGTCCTGGAAGAGATCGTTGACCTCGTCCGAATCCTTGGAAAACATATAGCAGACCGTGTAGATCGTGCTCTTATGCTCCTTGACGATACGTGCAAATTCCTGTTCGCTGTTCATTTTCGTCGTGTGGCCGCTTAGGGCGGCGAATGTGTTTCTGAATAATTACTGGATGTAGATGTCCGGACGTGCAGGGATGATGATGGCTGCGATGAGGTATGCGAAGAAGCCTGCTCCTACGCAGAAGAATGCCACGAGCCATGCGAGCCTGATGATGGTTGGGTCGATATCGAAATAGTCGGCGATTCCGGTACATACGCCGGCGATCATCTTACCTTCAGGAATGCGATAAATTCTCTTTGCCATAGTTTCTTGTTTTTGATGTTTGCTCTTTAGACGAAAGAAAGCACCCATTTATTACAAAGATTGTGAAAAATATCGAAAAAAAGACGTCATCGGCTTTCCGGTGACGTCTCTATGGGCTTTGAGATACATTTTATATATGGATGATCGAAGCAACCGGAGCTATAGGCTCGAGCTTGTCCTTTCCTGCGAGCTCGTCGATCTCGACGACGAATACGAACTTGGTCACCTTGACTCCGTAGGTCTTGCCGTCCTTTACGATCTTGAGCTTGTTCATGGCCTCTGCGATACCTGCCGCGGTACCTCCTGTTGCGAGTACGTCGTCAAGGATGTTGATCTCGAAAACATCTCCGTTAGGCTCGCCTGCGGCGATGTCCGAGATACGGAAGGTCACGAGGTCCTCGCCGTACTCCTTCTTGATGGCTACCTTCTGGAGGTCGTCGGAAGCGAAAGGAAGCTTGTCCTTCTTCCTGATCGGAACGACGTTGCATACCTTGCTGTCTGGGTCGAGAAGGAGAGGGGCTCCGAAGAAGAATCCTCTTGCCTCCACGTTTGCTACAGTGGTGGCGGTCACTTCCTCATTCACCTTGTCCATGAGGCAGCTGAAAGTCTCCCTGCTCTGGATGAGCGGAATGATGTCCACGAAATTGATACCTGGCTTAGGAAAGTCCTTATAGAACTTAAGTTTGTCTGCGAGATTCATCTTTCTATGCGTTCAGGAATTCGAGAATAGACTGTACGTCGTCCTTAGGGAAGGATTTCTGCTCGCCGCTTGCGAGATTCTTGAGGTTGATGATACCCTGGGCGGCCTCGTCGCTGCCGACGATAGAAAGGAATGCGATGCCCTTGTGGTCAGCATAGTCGAACTGCTTCTTGAGCTTGGTCTGCTCAGGATAGATCTCGCATGCGACGCCTGCCTCGCGAAGCGTCTTCACCACAGGGATGAGGTACATGGCCTCGCCCATGTTCGCGAAGAGCACCTTGGTGGTCGACATGACTTCCTTAGGGAACTTGTCGAGACCTCCGAGCACGTCGTAGATACGGTCAGCGCCGAATGAGATGCCGACTCCTGACATGTTAGGAAGACCGAAGATGCCGGTGAGGTTGTCGTAGCGTCCGCCTCCGCAGATGCTTCCGATCTGGTAGTCGAGAGCCTTGACCTCGAAGATCGCTCCGGTGTAGTAGTTGAGACCACGGGCGAGAGAGAGGTCGATCTCGACCTGGTTCCTGATGTCCGCTGCAGCGATGAAACCGAAGAGCTCCTCGAGCTCGTCGAGGCCCTTGAGACCGGTCTCGGAACCGCTCATGATGCCTCTCATGGTGGCAATCTTCTCGCTTGCGCTGCCCTGGAGGGTGAGCACAGGCTCGATGATCTTCACGGCTTCGGCTGTGAGACCCTTCTCCATCATCTCCGCCTCCACGGCCTCGATGCCGATCTTGTCGATCTTGTCGATCGCGACGGTGATGTCCACCACCTTGTCTGGGAATCCACAGATCTCTGCGAGTCCGGTGAGTACCTTGCGGTTGTTTATCTTGATGCAGACGCGCACGTCGAACTTGCGGAACACCTGGTCCACGATCTGTACGAGCTCGAGCTCATTGATCTGGGAGGTGCTTCCGATGACGTCGGCGTCGCACTGGTAGAATTCACGGTAGCGTCCCTTCTGAGGGCGGTCAGCACGCCATACGGGCTGAATCTGGAACCTTCTGAAAGGGAAGGTGAGCTCGTTCTGATGCTGCACCACGAAACGCGCGAAAGGCACGGTGAGGTCGTAGCGGAGGCCCTTCTCGCATACCTGAGCGGTGAGCGGCTTGGACATGTCCGCGCTTGCGAACGGATCGCCTGAGTTGAGGATGCGGTAGAGGAGCTTGTCTCCCTCGTCTCCGTACTTGCCCAGGAGGGTGCTGAGGTTCTCCATCGCCGGAGTCTCGATCTGCGAGTAGCCGTAGGTCCTGTAGACGCTCTTGATGGTGTCGAATATGTAGTTGCGCGCTGCCATTTCGGCAGGGCCGAAGTCTCTTGTTCCCTTTGGAATCGATGGTTTCTGTGCCATTTCTTACATAAATAGAGTGAACGGCAAATTTAGCAATTTTTTCATACCTTTGCGCCAATACATGGCACTATGGAGACAAAGAAACAACTATATCCGTTGAAGTTCATCCCCGTCCCGGTCAGAAAGCCCTGGGGAGGCGATGCGTTAATCAAGATGCTCGGAAAATCCTTCGTCGAGACCGATGACGAAGGGGAGGAGCATAAGCTTACCGCCAAGGACAAGGTCGGTGAGAGCTGGGAGCTTGCCGACTTGGGCTTCCAGGAGTCCGTTGTTGAGGACGGATGGCTCGCCGGCAATACCGTCGAGGAGCTTATGGAGACCTACATCGACAGGATCGTAGGCGAGGACATCTACAATTGGTATGGTCTGCAGTTCCCGCTCATGGTGAAGTTCCTGGACATGGAGGATATGACTTCCGTGCAGGTGCATCCGGACGACGAGGTCGCCGAGGAGCGATACGATGCGCTCGGCAAGGCAGAGCTTTGGTACGTGATGGACGCGAAGCCGGGAGCGAAGGTATATCTCGGTTTCTGCCGCGAGGTGTCGGCGCAGGAGTTCTACGAGCGCTGTCTCAATGGAAGCGTGGAAGAGATACTGAACGTCATCTATCCGAAGAAGGGTGACACCATCTATATCGCTCCGGGTACGGTGCATGCTGCCGGCGGCGGACTGCTGGTCGCTCAGATTCAGGAGGCTTCCGACATGACCTTCCGTCTCTATGACTGGGGGAGAGAATCCGATTCTGCCACCGAAAGACCGATGCATCTCGAGGAGGCCATAGATGTAGTCGACTATACCATGAACAGCCAGTCACGCTGGCATCGCGGACCGCTCTGGGACGATCCGCAGGCCGAACTTCCAGTCGTGGAGAACATTGTCAGCAGCCCTGAGTTCACTGTGAATCTCCTCCGTCTCAAGGAGCCGGTGAAGGCCTCGACTTCGAAGGCCGGCAGCTTCCTCGTGTATGTATGTGCCGAAGGACAGTTGAGCATCCAGGTTCCTTCGCAGGACGGAAAGGGAACAGACACGACCGTGCTTTCCAAGGGCGAGACCGTCCTCATCCCCGCAGATATGCCGGACTATCTCCTCGTACCTCGTGACAAGGAGACGGTGATACTCGAGGCAACCGTGGAGAAGAGGAGCGACATGGACGAATATATCAATCCGAATACTGAGGCATACCTCGAAGGTGAGGACTATGAAGGCCTCGAGTCCGGAGAACTTCTCAATTAGGGCGATGGAGAGCACAAGGATAGACAAGTACCTCTGGGCGATCCGCGTCTACAAGAGCCGCACTGACGCCACCGATGCCTGCAAGGGCGGAAAGGTTAAGCTTAACGGCCAGGACGTGAAGCCTTCCCGTGACATCAAGGCCGGGGACATGCTCACTGCGCGCAAGGGTCAGGTGCAGTTCACCTTCCGTGTCATAGAGCCAATCGACAAGAGGCAGGGTGCGAAGTTCGTGCCCCAGTACGCAGAGAACCTGACTCCTCCGGAGGAACTCGAGAAGATGAGGACACCGGTGGAGACCTTCTTCTTCAAGAGGGACCGCGGAACCGGAAGACCTACCAAGAAGGACAGACGCCAGATGGATTCGCTCTGGGATCTCCTGGACGACGGATTCGACCTTGACGATCTTGATATGTAATTTTCCGGGTCGCCGTAAGGGTAGTACTGGTTCACCTGCCTTACGTTGCCGTTCTCGTCCGCCACGACCCTCACGCTCCCGAGGTGGTCGGTGAGGAAGAACTGGTATGTCGGAGTGTTTCCGCTCATCTGGGCATATCCTCCGTCGAATAGCACCTTGCTGAGCGCGTTCGCCGTGAAGACGCAGCTGCCGGAATATATTCTTTCCAGCCCCCTGTTTCCCAGTCTCAGCGCGAAGGTCTCGCTGAGCATCCTCCCGTCGGCGGCGTATACCACGTTGAGCTGGCTGCTGCCCATGAGCCTTATCGTGGACGGCAACCCTATCTCATTGTACTCTATCCCGCTCGCCAGTCCGGCGGCTCCGGTGTACCTTCCACAGGCGTCGTATGATGCCAGGGTTCCTAGTCCTGACGAAAGCCTGTTCCCGTCATAGTGGAAGTCGTATCCCCTCATCCCGGACTCGGACGGATTCCTCCACTGCATGGACGATATCTTTCCGCCCCATCGCGGAATCGTTCCCGTCTCGTATGCGAGGCTCTCTGCGAAGAGGCTTCCCGAGATGCCTGTCATCCATGAGCGTATGTTGAATGATTCTGCTATCATTCTGTGATATCAATCGTATTTGGTATTTCAATTGAATCTGGATTTACCCATCCTTCAGACGTGTACTCAAAGGTAAAACTATACGGAAACTCTTTTATCTCAAATTCCATTATTAATAATTTCCAGGCAAACAAGTCTTCTCCTATTGTATAGAACGTGCTTTTCGATCGTTCTTTCGTTTCTATGAATGATTTTTTGAAACTATCGCTTTTCCCTCTTACAAATAAAAAGACTTGGCGATCCGAAATTTGTAATACTCCAATGGGCGGTTTTTTGTATGTAAATTTATAATCAAAACTATTTAGAGGAAGTTGGCTCTCTAATAGACATGTATCTCCATCGAAGCTAAGGGAATAGGTTTTTGACTTGTATCCATCGTAGTCATATTGAGCAAGTGCATCTATTAATAAGGCCTCAAGATTGACATCGTTTATTACAAAGGTTTTAACACGCTTAATCCTCGTGTTAATTCTTTCGTGTATTGTTTGTGTAGGTTCAACATACTGATTCACGGGCCGTTGCCCAATGAAAACAGCTGAAAGTATCGTGGCTAGTAATATCGATATTCTCATAGTTTAGTGAATTTTTTATCACGCCGAAAGAATCTACCGTTGGCCATGACGAATCCCTTGAAAATGGAATTTCATAATCTCCATTTTTTGATGATATCGTAATACTAAATTTGGCCATAGGGAATCTGTCCTGAATAAGCTCCGCTGTTCTTATGTCACCAATACTTGGGAACGGGAAATTGTTGGTATGGGTATGTCGAGAAGACAAAATTGTAAAACCAGAAGAGAATAAATATGACGAAACGCCAACATTGTCCTGTTGTCCTGATGTTCCGACGATATAAGTCGGAGATTTTTGTACCCCAACACTGACAATCTCACTCTCTGCATTTAGAGATTTGTGTAAGAAATAGTATAGCTGTTCTGCCGCATCTTTATTTTTTGTTTTGAACGCCGTGAGAGATGATGGAAGTTCTTTTCCTGTAGACGCGTCTACCCCCAGATACTTTCTTTTATCAATTGAGGTGAACGTTCCAAAATCAAGGACTATCTCATCATAGGTAGGCTCATCGACAGTGTCGGAACGTAAAACTTGTATGACATCATTTTCAACATAATCTGTGTCATGATTCAGCATTTCGCCATTGTTGTTAAATACCCATTTGTCTCTGCCATCAGCGTCAAAAAAGTTAATCGGATCCCCGGCACAGTAGACGTACGGACTTATCGAAGGATACTTCTCGGCAAGCGGGTCGATTGTGGTGAACCTTCCCATCGAGGTCTCGAGGTATCTTGCACTGAAGTCGTAGAGTCCGGTCTCCGTCGCAAGTTCCTTGCCGGTGAAGCGGTAGCGGTTGTCGTTCTCGTCCGCCACGACCCTCACGCTGCCGAGGTGGTCGGTGAGGAAGAACATGTACGTAGGCGTGTTGCCGCTCATCTGGGCATATCCTCCATCGAAGACCACCTTCTTCAGCGATCCCCCCTCGAAGATGCAGTTCCCGGAGTAGTTGCGTATCACGGTGGTTCCCGACGAGGTCACCCTCTCCCTGAGCTTCCTTCCGTCAGTTGCATAAACGACATTCACCGTCGAGCCGTCC
>NZ_JBAEER010000097.1:0-36184 GCF_056207615.1 Candidatus Cryptobacteroides sp.
GGATCCACCTCTTCCCATTCCGAACAGAGAAGTTAAGCTCGCTTACGCCGATGGTACTGCTACACCAAGTGGGAGAGTAGGTAGCTGCCGCGCTTCCTAAGAGACTCAGGTCACACGACCTGGGTCTCTTTTTTTGTATATATTCGGTCCGCGATGGCCGCCGTCCAGACAGAATCGCAGTAAAATAATAAGGCCGACCCGATAAGGGTCGGCCTTCTATGTTGGATAGCGGATCAGATTAGCCGAGAATTGCAGCTACGCCTGGGAGCACCTTACCCTCGATAGCCTCGAGAAGAGCACCACCACCAGTTGAGATGTAGCTTACCTTGTCGGTAAGACCGAACTTGGTGCAGCAAGCAACTGAGTCACCACCACCGATGAGTGAGAAAGCACCCTCAGCAGTTGCCTCAGCGATTGCGTTACCGATAGCGCGTGAACCTGCGCAGAAGTCGTCGCACTCGAATACGCCTGCAGGACCGTTCCAGAGGATAGTCTTGCAGCCCTTGATTGCAGCAGCGAAATTAGCCTGTGCCTCAGGACCTGCATCGAGACCTTCCATGTCAGCAGGGATAGCGTTAGCAGCGTAAACCTCAGTCTTGGCACCCTCCTTTACGGTCATGGTACCGAAGTCGAGACCGTTGCAGCAAACTGCGTCTGGAGCCATGATGAGCTCAACGCCGTTCTTCTTTGCGAGCTCCTCAACACCGAGAGCAACATCGAGCTTGTCCATCTCAACGATAGAGGTACCGATCTCACCACCGTGTGCCTTTGAGAAAGTATAAGTCATACCACCGCAGAGGATGAGCTTGTCAACCTTACCGAGGAGGTTCTCGATGATACCGATCTTAGATGATACCTTTGAACCACCCATGATAGCGATGAATGGGCGCTTGATGTCGCCGAGGACAGCGTTAACTGCGTTAACCTCCTTCTCCATGAGAAGACCGAGCATCTTGTTCTCCTCGGTGAAGTAGTCAGCGATGACCGCGGTAGAAGCGTGCTTGCGGTGTGCAGTACCGAATGCGTCCATCACGTAGCAGTCAGCATAAGAAGCGAGCTTCTTTGCGAACTCCTTCTGGCTTGCCTTCATGGCCTTCTTTGCCTCGTCGTATGCAGGATCCTCTTTGTCGATGCCTACTGGCTTGCCTTCCTCTTCTGGATAGTAACGGAGGTTCTCGAGGAGGAGTACCTCACCTGGCTTGAGGGCAGCTGCTGCCTCTGAAGCGTCAGCGCAATCAGGAGCGAACTTTACAGGTGTGCCGAGAGCTGCGCTTACAGCGTCAACGATCTGGCTGAGTGAGAGCTCTGGTTTCTTCTTGCCCTTTGGCTTGCCCATGTGGCTCATGATGATGAGTGCGCCACCCTTCTCGAGGATGAGCTTAAGGGTAGGGAGAGCACCCCTGATACGGGTGTCATCAGTGATCTTGCCGTCCTGGAGAGGAACGTTGAAGTCAACCCTGACAATAGCTTTCTTGCCAGAGAAGTCGTAATTGTTAATGTTCTGTGCCATAATAAATATAAGATTTGATTTATTTGTTCAGTGATTTTGCGTAGTGGGTCGGCTCTGCCTTGGCCTTGGTAGGATGGATTGCCCTTGCAGGCTTTCCCTTGAGCAGGCTCCATATAAGGATGAGGATACCTGCGATGATGAACGGAACGCTGAGGAGCTGGCCCATGTTGAAGATCATGTCCTCCTCGAAGCCCACCTGAGGCTCCTTGATGAACTCGATGAGGAATCTCATTCCGAAGAGGCAGATGAGGAAGATGCCGAATATTTCACCTCTCTTGAGCTTGTCGAGCCTTTTCTCATAAGCGAGGATGAGGCCGATACCGAGAATCGTATAGCTGAGCGCCTCGTAGAGCTGGGTCGGATGCTTGGGGAGCGTCTCGCCCCTGAGCTCGAAGATCATGCCCCATGGGAGGCTGGTGACATCACCATATATCTCTGAGTTGAAGAGGTTGCCCAGACGGATCAGTGCGCCAGCGAAGCAGACGGTTATGACCAGACGGTCCATGAT
Organism: Candidatus Cryptobacteroides sp.; assembly: GCF_056207615.1. Classification (NCBI taxonomy): domain Bacteria; kingdom Pseudomonadati; phylum Bacteroidota; class Bacteroidia; order Bacteroidales; genus Candidatus Cryptobacteroides; species Candidatus Cryptobacteroides sp. The sequence goes on from NZ_JBAEER010000097.1 coordinate 2,019, forward strand.
CCAGAGATAGTCGAAATCATATTTCCTGCCGTAATGTCTGGAGAACCACCACATCGCAAGCAGCAAGGCAATTGCTCCGCCGTGGCTGGCAAGTCCGCCTTTCCATGGCATGAATATCTCGCAGAAACCGTCCCAACTGGTCAGATAGTAGTCCGGCTGGTAGAACAGGCAGTGACCTAGACGCGCGCCAATGATGGTGGCGAGTAGAAGGGTGTAGAGCAACGGGTCGAGAAGAGTCTCCGGGATGCCCTCCTTGTTGAAGAATCTCTTGAAGATGAACCAACCGATGATGAATCCGCTGACGAAGAGCAGAGAATACCATCTCAATGCGAAACTTCCAATGCTGAAAATTTCAGGGCTGACGTGCCAGTTTATCGATAGAAGGTCAATCATTGATCAATCCGTTGTTATGGAAACACAAATATAGAAAATTTTTACAAACTCTGTATGTCCCTACGGGACAACAGAGAAATCTTCATCTCCCTCCTGTAGCTTGCGGGGGACTTTCCGGAGTGTTTCTTGAAGAACTTTCCGAATGCAGACTGGTCCGTGAAGGACATCCTGTCTGCGATCTGCTTTATCGTGTAGGTCGGGTCGTTGACGTACTTCATGCACCAGTCGTAGCGGAAGGAATCGATGACTGCTCCTATCGTGCGCCCGGTCTCCTTGAGCACAATTTCGGAAAGGTATGGCTTCGACAGGAAGAGCTCCGACGCGTAGAATGCGACGGAAGTCTCTTCTTCTATGTGGTCATGAAGGCTTTCCATGAAGCTCATGAATATCTCCTGAGGGCGGCTGAGGTGCTGTATTTGGCTCCTGGTCGTCTGCATGCCGCGCCATACTATGTCTGCGAGGTCTATGAGAAATATATAAAGGTTGGCGTAGTTGAGCTCCTGGGCTAGGCTATGTTCCTTGTTGCTCAGCGTTCCGAGCATGGCCCTGCAGTCCTTGGAGAGTATCCTAATCGTGTGGGTCTCGAGCTCGACAGAGTGGTTGGTTGCGCGGAAAAGTTCCCTTGACGGAACTGGGAACGGGCTTCGATTCCTGATGATGTCAAGCAGGATGCTGTTCTCTATTGCCACGAGGTATCCGTGGAAGTTCTTCCTGAATTCGAGCCCTGTGCACTTGCTGTTCATCGAGAGGTTGACTATGCCGCGTCTGATGGTCGTGGCCCCCTCCGAACCGGTTTCCACGACTTCTCCTCTGTTGCAGAGGATGATATAGAACCACTTGCTGCTTCTGTCTGACGGCAGTGACACGATGTCATTGCCTCCGATTTCGCAGCATCCGAGGTAATCGTCTATATGGCTTTCTGCAATGATGGATTCCCGGTGGATTATCTTGTCGTAGTACATCTTTTGCCCAATTTTTAAACAAATTTAAAATAATCCCAACAAAATACCAAGCTACCCTAATATTTTACCAAACAAATATAAAAATATGGTTTGATATTTGCGTGGGAAAAAGTGAAAAAGCTATTTAAGTAATGAAAAAGTCATTAATCGGATTTGCGATCATTGCCGCTACCCTGCTTATGCAGCCTGATGCGGCAGCTCAGTATCGCAAGGGACAGGTGCCTCAGGAGAAGACGGAGGCACAGCAGATAATGGAGGAGGCAGAGGCTGCTGAAAGCCCGGTTGCCATCACTCTCGAGCAGGCTCTCAAGATCGCCCTCAGCGAGAACGTCGCTGTAAAGATCGCAGACAAGGAAATCCAGAGGAGCGAGTATGCCAAGAAGGGCACTTACTCATCTCTCTATCCTCAGTTGTCAGGAACAGGTTCATACCAGAGGACACTCATCAAGAACGATATCCGTGCCATGATGGGTGACGGCGGTTTCTCAGACATGATGAAGGATACCAAGATCGGTAACTCCAACACCTTCAACGTGGGAGCTGCCCTCAGCATGCCAATCATCAACCCTCAGCTCTGGAAGAGTCTCAAGATTTCGGACATCAGCGTCGAGACCGCGGTCGAGAAGGCAAGGTCATCGAAGCTCGACATGGTCAACCAGGTGAAGCAGGCATACTTCGCGACACTCCTCGCAAAGGAGGCTCTCGACGTATACCAGACCGTATATGACAATGCTGTCGCAAACTTTGACAAGATCGAACTCAAATACAAGGCGCAGAAGGCTTCGGAGCTCGAGTACCTCCGTGCTAAGACCAATGTTTCGAACGCGATCCCGAACCTCTACGACGCGGAGAACTCCGTGTTCCTTGCGTTGTGGCAGCTCAAGGCCGTGATGGGAGTGGACCTCGACATGAACATTGACACCGTCGGTGAGCTCAACGACTACGCTGAGACCCTCTTCTACGACCTCACCCAGACGGATTCTCTCGACCTTTCGGGCAACTCGGCAATGCGTCAGCTCGACCTTCAGGCCGACATGCTCCAGCAGACCTGGAAACTTCAGAAGCTCGCATTCGTGCCAACCGTATCGCTCATGGCCAACATCACCTATTCATCGGTGGCCAATGACCCGATCAAGAAGCTCAGCTGGTTCCCATACTCTTACGCAGGCCTTACGCTCAGCATCCCTATCTTCTCCGGATTCAAACGCATGAACGATGTGCGTCAGGCGAAGAACCAGTATGAGCAGATCCAGCTTACCCGTCAGGACACAGAGCGCCAGCTCCGCATCGCCGCGCAGAACTATGTGAACACTATGTCTTCATGCATGAAGAGCTACTACTCATCCCTCGATGCAGTGCAGTCGGCAGAGAAGAGCTTCGAAATCATGAACAGGTCATACGAACTCGGCAGGGCGACCCTCACTGACCTCAACGACGCGACCCTCGTGCTCGTGCAGTCCCGTCTCGGTCAGTCACAGGTTGTCTACAACTTCATCGTGGCAAAGGCTAATCTCGAGAAGATGATCAGCAGCGATTTCCTCTACGAAGAATAAGTCCAAACAGAAAAATGAGAAAAAACTATATGAAAAACACAGCAAGAATTTTCAGTGTATTCGCAATGGTTGCCCTGGCGGCTTCATGTGCGAACAACAATTCGACAGAGGCTGCAGAGGAAGAAGCAGAGGCAGCCGCACCTAAGGTGACCATCGCTCAGGTAGGCAGGCAGATCGTTCCTCAGAAGAACGTATACACTTCTACCGTACAGGCTAACGTAGTGAACAACATCGCACCACAGTCAGTGGTACGTATCAAGCAGATAAATGTGGAGATCGGCGATTTCGTGTCTAAGGGACAGATCCTTGCGAGGATGGACGTCGCCAACCTCGAGCAGGTGAGGATGCAGCTCGCGAACGACAGCACCGAGTTCGTCCGCATCAAGGGCCTCTACGAGGTCGGTGGCGTATCGAAGTCTGACCTCGACCAGATCTCTCTCGCATACAACGTGCGCAAGACCTCATACGAGAACCTTCTCGAGAATACCGTGCTCCGTTCGCCAATCACCGGCGTAGTGACCGCGCGCAACTACGACAAGGGCGACATGTACTCAATGAGCCAGCCAATCTTCACCGTGCAGGAAATCACTCCTGTGAAGCTCCTCGTCGGCGTTTCCGAGTCTGACTACACCAAGGTCAAGAAGGGCGACAAGGTCAGCATCGAGGTCGATGCCCTTCCTGGTGAGAATTTCGAGGGTACCGTCGAGAGACTTTATCCTACCATCGATCCTGTTTCGCATACCTTCAGCGTGGAGGTCAAGGTGCTCAACCGTGACAGGAAGCTCCGTCCAGGCATGTATGCAAGGGTTTCTGTCGGCTTCGGCGAGAACAACAGCGTTGTCGTCCCAGACAGGGCACTCGTTCGTCTCCAGGGCTCGGGCGACAAGTTCGTCTATGTCTACAACCCTTCAGACAAGACCGTATCCTTCGTCAAGGTTGAAGTAGGTGTGAGATTCGACACTTCTGCCGAGATCCTCAGCGGAATCGAGGATGGCGCCTATGTGGTTACCGAAGGCCAGATCCGTATCAAGGACGGAATCGAGGTCGAGGCTTCCGAGAAGTAGCATCAAACAAAAAGAAAACCAACTATGAGTATATATAGAAAAGCGGTGAACAATCCGGTGACGACCATGCTCGTGTTCGTTACCTTCGCCATCCTTGGTGTGTTCTCGCTGCTGAACCTTTCCATCAACCTCCTGCCTGAGTTCGAGTCGAACTACATCATGGTGATGTCTTCGTACCAGGGCGCGAGTGCTGAGGATGTCGAGACCAACCTCGCGAAGGTCCTCGAGAACACCCTCAACGGTGTCAGCAACCTCAAGAACATCACCTCTACCTCACGAGAGAACACCTGTGTCATCAGCCTCGAGTTCGAGTATGGTACCGATATCGATGTCGCTACCAACGATGTGCGAGACAAGCTTGACATGGTGAATTCATACCTTCCAGACGGTGTTACCATCCCTACCATCTTCAAGTTCAGTGCGGATGATATGCCTATCCTCATCCTCAGCGCGACAGCGGACCAGTCCATCAACGCGCTCGACAAGCTGCTCGACGACAGGCTCGCCACTCCGCTTGCCCGCGTTTCCGGAGTGGGTACCGTGTCTGTGACCGGTGCTCCTCAGCGTGAGATCCAGATCTATTGCGATCCGACCAAGCTCGAGGCTTATGGCCTCACCGTGGCCGGCATCTCGCAGACCCTCGCTCAGGAGAACAGGAACATACCGAGCGGTAGCATCGATGTCGGTTCCAACACCTACACCGTCCGCGTAGAGAAGGAGTTCCATGCTGCAGACGAAATGCTCGACGTGGTTGTCGGCAATTCCAACGGAAAGGTCGTGTACCTCAGGGATGTCGCAACCGTGAGCGATACCGTCGAGGAGAAGTTCCAGGAGTCATACACCAATGGAGAGCAGGGAGCCAGGATCATCATCCAGAAGCAGTCCGGTGCAAATACCGTGAATGTCATCAAGAAGATCATGGCCCAGCTTCCTGAGCTCGAGAAGGACCTTCCTTCAGACGTCCACCTTACCGTGGTCATGGATGGTTCCGAGAACATCATCAACACCATCGACTCCCTCAAGGAGACCATTCTCATCACCTTCATAGTCGTGATGCTCGTCGTGTTCGTCTTCCTCGGAAGATGGCGCGCGACCTTCATCATCGTCCTCTCCATTCCTATCGCGCTGCTCGCATCAATCATCTACCTCTTGATGACTGGCAATACGCTGAACATTGTCTCAATGTCCGCGCTCTCCATTGCGATCGGTATGGTCGTCGATGACGCGATCGTGGTGCTTGAGAACATCACAACCCATATCGAACGCGGCGAGAAGCCTAAGGAGGCTGCCGTGCATGCGACAAGCGAGGTGGGTATCTCCGTCATCGCATCTACCCTCACCATGCTCTGCGTGTTCCTTCCTCTCACCATGGTGTCCGGTATGGCAGGTATCCTCTTCAAGCAGCTCGGCTGGATCGTCAGCATCATCATGATCGTGTCTACCACTGCGGCTCTTACCCTCGTGCCTATGATGTGCTCGAAGATGATGAAGAAGGACATCCATCACGGAAAGTTCTACAACGTCGTGTTCGGTCCTATCAACAGATTCCTCGACGGTCTTTCGAACGCATACTCAAAGTCCATCAGATGGTCTACTGAGCACCGCAAGACCGTGCTCGGAATCGCGCTCGGTATCTTCGTGGGTTCGGTTGTCGTATTCGGTCCTCAGCTCGAGACCGAGTTCATGCCTAAGCAGGACCAGGGACGTATCTCTATCACTATCCAGCTTCCTGTAGGTACCGAGCAGTCGGTTACCAGGGAGTTTGCCCTCGGCCTTTCTGAGAGGCTCATTTCTGAGTATCCTGAGATCAAGCTCCTCAACACTTCATTCGGACAGGCAGACTCAAGGAACGCGTTCGCATCGATGAGGAACAACGGTAGCCACATCATATCCTATGATATTAACCTCGGTAGCATGGAGCTCCGTAAGCGTTCCTGCGGTGAGATTGCAGACCTTATGCGTAAGGAACTCGGAGAGTATTCCGAGATCAAGAAATATCAGGTCAGCGAAGGTGGCGGCGGAATGGGCGGCCAGTCTAGCATCCGCGTCGAGATCTACGGATATGACCTCGGTACCACTGATGCAGTCATGGCTGAACTTGCAGAGAAGCTTCGCGTGCAGAAATGCTTCTCCGAGGCAACCGTCAGCCGTGATGAGTACACTCCTGAGTATCAGGTCGATTTCGACCGTACCAAGCTTGCGCTCAACGGCCTCAACAGTACTACCGCAGCTTCATACGTGAGCTCATGTATCAGCGGTTCGACCATGTCATATTTCCGTGAGGACGGTGACGAGTACAACATCCGTGTAAGATATGCGAAGGAGTTCCGTCAGAGCATCTCCGACATCGAGAACATCACCATCTACAACAACCGCGGACAGGGTGTGAAGGTGAAGGACCTCGGACGTGTCATCGAGTCCCAGACTCCTCCTGATATCGTCCGCAAGAATCGTGAGCGTATGGTCAGCGTGACCTGCGTGCTCGCAGACGGATACGCCCTCAGCAAGGGTGTCGAGGCTGCTCAGTCCATCATCGATTCGACAGAGATCCCGGGAGAGCTCGACATCAAGATCTCCGGTGACTTCGAGAACATGCAGGAGACCTTCTCGGATCTCATCATGCTCCTCATCCTCATCGTGATCCTCGTGTACATCGTGCTCGCGTCCCAGTTCGAGTCGTTCCTCAGTCCGTTCGTGATCATGTTCTCAGTTCCGTTCGCATTCACCGGAGTGCTCCTCGGATTCTGGGCTACGAAGACTGCGCTCGGCGTGATGGCCTTCATCGGTGTCCTCATCCTCATGGGTATCGTGGTAAAGAACGGTATCGTGCTCATCGACTACACCGTGCTCCAGAGGGAGAGAGGCAAGAACATCAACGACGCGGTAGTGATCGCTTCCGGCAGCCGTCTCCGTCCTATCCTCATGACCACTCTCACCACAGTGCTCGGTATGCTCCCTATGGCTTTGGGCAAGGGAGAGGGTTCAGAGATGTGGAGAGGACTCGGTATCACCGTCGTATGGGGTCTTTCAATTTCGTCACTCATCACCCTCTTCGTGATCCCTACTGCATACAGCCTCTTCGCAGAGTGGCAGGAAAACTCAAAGGCTCGCAAGGCCGCCCGCAAGGCTGCCAGTGACCAGAAATTTAGCAAGTAAAGTCATGAAAGCAATATTCTTATCATACAACCAGGCATACTACAAGGAGCTCGTGGAGCTTCTTGAGGAGAACGGCACGAGGGGCTATACCCTCTGGGATGAAGTCCAGGGCAGGGGAAGCTTCGACGGTGAGCCTCACGAGGGCTCGCACGCGTGGCCGACCATGAACAACGCCATCCTCACCTTCGTTGAGGATAGCCGTTGCAAGGAGATTCTCGAAGCCATCAGGAAGAGGGATGAGCTCACTCCTGAACTTGGTCTTCGCGCTTTCTCCTGGTCTATAGACCAGTAAGAAGAGACGAAATAACATATTCCGCGGACTGGCATCTCCTTCACGGTGGTGCCAGTCCGTAATTTTTTTTATATTTGCAGATTAGACAAAAAGTGCTTTTATGGAAAAGATAGTAACAGACAGCAATTTCCTCGAGACCATCAAGTCTTCGAAGGTGGTTATGGTGGATTTCTGGGCAACCTGGTGCAATCCATGCCGCATGCTCGCACCGGTGGTCGAGGAGATCGCAGACGAATACAAGGATAGGATAGTCGTGGGCAAGTGCGATATCGATGAGAACGAGGAGCTTCCCGCTCAGCTCGGTATCATGAGCATCCCGACACTCATCTTCTTCAAGGACGGCGAGATCGCAAAGACCTCCGTCGGATACAAGGAGAAGGCGGAACTCAAGGAAATCATCGACAGCCTCCTGTAAGATGAAGAGACTTGCCGTAATCCTCGCCGCTCTCGTCCTTACGGTAGCGGCATCTGCCCAGAGCCATTTCGGCGTGCTGGGTGGCCTCAGCTTCTCCAATGCCCCCAAGGTAGCGGAGCTGGATCTGAGGACGGCGACCCTCTACCATGCCGGTCTTTCCTACCAGTACAAGTTCACTCAGGGCTTCTCGGTGCAGCCGTCTGTGCTCCTGATGATGAAGGGTGCCAACAACCAGGATAAGACCGCAGCGCTGAGAGAGGGCTCGATAGAGATACCCGTGGCCTTCCAGTGGGGCCCGGACCTCCTCCTCTTCAGACCTTTCGTCGAGGTGGTTCCGTACATAGGATTCAACATTCCGAAGCTCGGCACTCCGATCGTGGATCCTGCCAACGTGAATGGTGGAGTGGGAGTCGGCGGCGGAATCGAGATATGGAAGCTCCAGATTTCCGCAAGATACAACTGGAACCTTAACCCTCACAGAAAGGTGGCAGCCGGCGAAGAGCCTGCCTGGGCCTACAGGTGCACGACCCTTTCACTCGCATTCCTTTTCTAGCATGGAGAAGAAGATCGTAGTCTACTGCTCGACCATTTCGTGGCTATGGAGATGCTCGACAAGGAATCCGGGAAGCTCATTCATTTCCCAAAGACGGTCGAGGAACTGACCGCCATGATGTTCAGATAGACAAATGGATCTCAAGACACTCAAGGATTTTCTCGGGTCGGACTGGAAACAGACCCAGGACTGCATCAGCAGGATGCTCAACAGTGACATTTCGCTGCTGAACACCACCAATGCGGCCATACTCGAGGCGTCCGGAAAGCAGATGAGGCCAATGCTCTCCCTTCTCATCGGACGTGCGTGCATGGCCGGCAAGGAGGGTTTCGAAGGGACGCTCTCGCACGACAGCTGGCATTTTGCCGCGGCCTGCGAGCTCCTGCATAACGCCACGCTGCTCCATGATGACGTCGCAGACCAGAGCGACGAGAGGCGCGGCCGACCTACTCTCTACTCGCAGATGGGTGCTTCCGTGTCCGTGCTGGTAGGAGACTATTGGCTCGTGAAGGCTGTGGATTGCATACTCAGCGCGGAGCATGACAATTCCGAGGTCATCAGAATCTTCGCCAAGACCCTGAGCAACCTTGCGGAAGGCGAGATGTTCCAGCTGCAGAAGGCATGGTCAGGAGATACCTCGGAGGAGGATTATCTCCGTATCATATACAACAAGACGGCGACCCTCTTCGAGGTCACTGCGCGCTGTGCGGTGATTGCCGTGGGAGGAGATCGCGAACTTCAGGAAAAGATGGCGGACTTCTCGAAGGCCATAGGACTGGCTTTCCAGATAAGGGACGACATCTTTGACTATTCCGAAGGAATTAACATAGGCAAGCCTACGGGCGCCGATATACTCGAGAAGAAGGTCACCCTTCCTTTGCTCGGTGCATTTGCCAAGGCCGGCGCCAGGGATGAAGCCAGGATCAGGAAAATGATTTCCAACGTGGATATCCATCCGGAGAACCGCGACGAGATCGTGCGCTTCGTCAGGGAGAACGGAGGTATCGAGTACGCGAGGAAGAGGATGTCGGATATCTTGGACGGAGCGCTCAAGGACCTTGAGGTGCTCGCACCGTCGAAGGAGAAGGAATACCTTGTGGCGCTTGCCAAATATGTAGGTGACAGAACGATATGAGGTTTAAGGATATAAGGGGCAACGAAGACGTGAAGAGGGCTCTGGTGAACATGGCGGACACCGGAAGGGTGGCCCATGCCATGCTCTTCTTCGAGAACGAGGGCTGCGGAGCCTTTCCTCTCATCATTGCCTATATCCAGTATCTCAACTGCCCTCACAGGCATGACGGCGATTCCTGCGGAGAGTGCCCTACCTGCAACAAGATCTCGAAGCTCATCCATCCGGACATGCACTTCGTATATCCGACCAACACCGGTTCGAAGAGCGGTTCCCTTGCGACCAAGGACGTGACCTCGGAAACCTACATGAAGTACTTCAGGGAACTCGCTACGGCGAATCCGTACTTCATGGAGAGTGACCTCTCGGAGGCTCTCGGAATCGAATCCAAGGTGGGTGCGATATCGGTGGGCGAGGCCAAGAACATAACGGACACGCTTTCACTTTCGTCGGTCGAGGATGGTTACAAGACTGTGGTCTTCCTCCAGCCGGAGAAGATGAATGCAGCTGCCGCGAACAAGCTCCTCAAGATAGTCGAGGAACCGCCGGAGAAGACGGTGTTCCTTTTCGTGACGCACAGTCCGGAGAAGGTTATGCAGACCATATTCTCCCGCTGTCAGAGCTCCAGGGTGCTTCCTCTTTCCAAGGAGGACGTAGCTGCGGTGCTCGTTGATACCTTCGAGGTTGATCCGGAGGAGGCAGCAAGCGAGGCTGGCGTATCCGGGGGAAGCGTCGGTGCGGCGCTTCGTACGATAAAGGCGGGCGAGGACAGGCAGCGTTATCTGGACATCTTCGCCGACATGATGGAAGGCGCGCTCGGAAAGAACCTCAATGCGGTTCTCGATGCGGCCGAGAACATTGCGTCCCTGGAATCCAGGGAAAAACAGAAGGCCTTCTGCACTTTCGCGGGCGAATGTGTCAGAAAGGTGTACATGATACAGAACAAGCTCCCTCAGATCGCTTATGTATCCGAGCAGGAGCGTGATTATATAACCACCCTGGCCTCACGCCTCCCGGAGAAGTTCTGCGGCAGGATGATGGACTACCTCGACAAGACAGTGTCCCTGCTCGAGAGGAACGTCAATCAGAAGATACTCTTCTGCGACCTGGCCAACAGGGTGTTTTTCAGCGTTCAATAACAGATATGGACAACAGTAACGAGACAATACAGTACGACTGCGCAAGAGGATGCACGGTGACACGTACCGAGACAGGAGAGGCAGATTGCAACTACCGTCAGGGCTGTTGCAAGCTCGAGGTGTACGACTGGCTCAAGGGTGTGGGCCAGGAGCAGTACAAGGACTTCTTCGAGGTCAGGTTCAAGAATACCAGGAAGGGAATCTACCGCAACACTTCCGGCCAGACCGTGAAGACGGGCGATATGGTTATCGTCGAGGCCGCTACAGGTCACGACCTTGGCATCGTAACCCTCGAGGGCCCTATCGTTGCACGCCAGATGGCTTGCAAGAGGGTGAACCCCGAGACTCAGGAACTCAAGAAGATCTATCGTAAGGCCAAGCTCTTCGACATTGAGAAGTGGCAGGAGGCCATTGCAAGGGAGCATGAGGTGATGATACGCTCACGCCAGATCGCTGCGGAGCTCGGTCTCGAGATGAAGATCGGTGACGTGGAGTTCCAGGGTGACGGCACCAAGGCCATATTCTACTACATCGCCGACGGTCGTGTGGATTTCCGCCAGCTCATCAAGGTCTTCGCGGAGGAGTTCCGCATCAGAATCGAGATGAAGCAGATCGGAGCACGCCAGGAGGCCGGCCTCATCGGAGGTCTGGGCGTCTGCGGACGTGAGCTCTGCTGCTCGAACTATATCTCCGCCTTCCAGTCGATCTCGACTTCGGCTGCGCGCGTCCAGGATCTTTCTCTCAATCCGCAGAAGCTCGCTGGTCAGTGTGGTAAGCTCAAGTGCTGCCTCAACTATGAGACCGCATCATACATGGATGCACAGACTCGTATCCCTCGCGTGAACGGACCTCTCGACCTCGAGGACGGCTTCGCATACCTGATGAAGACAGATATCCTGAAGGAGACCATGTATTTCTCTTATGTCCAGGGCTCCCTCGCAAACCTTTTCCCGCTTCCTGCCTACGAGGTGCGTGAGATTATCAAGATGAACCGCAACGGCATCAAGGGACCTTCGCTCATGGAGGATCCAGTCCCTGTGGCACCGGAGTTCGTAACCTCTGTGGGAGACGACAGCATCTCTCGCTTCGATGAGTCTCGCAAGAAGAAAAACCGCAAGAAGAAGAGCGGCAAGAAGCCATCTTCGGAGCCGAAGCCTGCGCAGAATGCTGAGCAGGGTGCCGCTCCTCAGGCAGAAGCGCCTCAGGAGGCTCGTGCAGAGGAAAGGGGACCGAAGCCTGCCGGCCATAAGGAAAGGCATCGTCACCGCAATCGCGGCGAAGGCCATCAGGGCGGACCTAAGAAGGAAGCTCCAAAGACAGAATAGATACTGCGGTGTCGATGAGGAATCATATCGTGGCTGCGGTGGTCTTCATGGCCACCTTGCTCTGTTCGTGCACACGTCCTGAGCAGACGGAGTCGTACGTCGGCGTGCGCCATCGCAACGCGGACGGAATGTACTCCATGACCGTGGACATGTCCGACACGCTCGCGTCCTATGATTTTACCATCTTCACCAGGCTCGACCTGCGCAAGAGCAAGTTCGAACAGCTGGAGGACTCCATCGGCGTCGGTGCCGAGTGGGTCGCTCCGGACAGCACAAGATACCGCGAGTTCTTCTACATTCCGAAGGACTCATATTCGTCCTCAACCTCCTTTTCGAAGGACTATTTCCTTCCATACAGGAGAGGAATCGTACCGAACGTGCCAGGCGTCTGGACGGTATCATTCCTGGTCATGGGCGATGCGGCTCAATACATGAACGGAATGGGACTGATTTGCAAAACCATAAGAGAGGAATACTAGATGGGACACGATAAGCTTAGGAAATTCGCGGAGAACGCGACTTTTGCATGCCTTGTTCAGCCTACGACGGAAGAGGTGTTCGGTAAGGACCACCCGCTCAAGGGCCGCTGGGCATCGGATTTCTTCCATAACGACAATCCCATCGTGCTCGAGCTCGGATGCGGAAAGGGCGAGTACACCATCGACCTTGCGTTGAGGAACCCAAACATCAACTACATCGGAGTGGACATCAAGGGCGCCAGGCTCTGGAAGGGCGCGAAGTACGCGACCGAGAATTCCATGTCCAATGTCGGTTTCCTCCGTACGAGGATAGAGTTCATCTCCTCGCTCTTCGCGGAAGGGGAGATCTCGCAGATATGGATCACCTTTGCTGATCCGCAGATCGGAAGGGAGAAGAAGCGACTCACAGCACCGCTCTTCCTCCAGAGGTACCGCGGCTTCCTCAAGGACGGCGGTCTGGTCAATCTCAAGACCGACAGCCGCTATCTCCATGAGTATTCGCGTGCGATCGCCCAGGAGAACTCCTTCCCGGTGCTGGCTCTGACAACGGACCTCTACAAGACAGTTCCTGACCAGATCAGCAGTGTTCTCGACGAGGAGTCAGTGCGCTCGCTCTACGAGGTGCAGACCTTCTATGAGAAGCATTTCCTCGCCCAGGGTTTTCCTATCACCTATCTCTGCTTCGCGATCGACCATGACGGTCCTTACACCAGTCCGGAGTGGGACGAGGATGCGTGGAAGGACGAAGACCATCATGCCTTCGTCGTCACCATCAACTGATTTTCCTGATTCAGATATCTTGAGAGGGCCGGCTTTGCACCGGAAATTGGATCAGACTTCGGTCCAATGTATGGTCATGCCCTTGCGCTCCATTCCTCGGAACCAGGTCATCTGGCGCTTCGCGAACTGGTGGATGGCCGTGGCGAGCTGGGTGCGCATCTGTTCGTAGCTCAGTGCGCCCGTGACGAAGGAAGTGACATACTTGTACTCGAGTCCATAGTAGATCAGATCGTCTGCCGACACCCCCGGGCGACCGTTCTTCGGATCTCCCTCCATCAGACTTCGAATCTCCTCGACCATGCCTTCCTCGAGCCTTGCGTCAAGGCGTCTGTCGATGCGGGCATTCCTTTCTTCCCTGGTGACGAGCGTGCCGATATAATAGGTGTTCTTCGGTAGGAAACTGTTGCGATTCACGGGGTGTGCCTCTTCGTAAATCGCTATCTCAAGTGCACGTATGAGCCTTTTCCGAGTATCGTAGTCGGTGCTGTTGTGGAGAGGCTTGAGCGAGTCGAGTCGAGCTATCAGGTCCTCGGTGCTCTGCTTCTCCAGCTCTGCCCTGAGCTCTGGGTCGGGCGGTACGTCCGGCAAGTCATATCCGCAGGTCGCAGCCTCGATATAGAGTCCCGAGCCTCCGCAGAGAACGGGGATGCAGTGCCTTTCGACTATGTCTTTATAGGCTTTCTCGAAGTCGTGCTGGAATCTGTAGATGTCGTATTTCTCTCCTGCGTCGACTATGTCGATCAGGTGGTAGGGGATTTCCTCGTATTCCCCGAGGTCCTTTCCGGTACCTATGGTCATGCCCCTGTATACCTGCCGGCTGTCGGCAGAGAGTATCTCCGAGCGAGCCTCGATGCCACGAGAGCGGAGCAGGGAATCAATCTGCCTGCACAGGCCCACCGCATATCTGGTCTTTCCCGATGCCGTAGGACCGAGTACGCAGATAAGGTCTATTTCTCCGTTGAGGTACGAGTCGAGGACAGCCTCGATGTCGATAGTCTCCGCGCTCGGGAGCTCGGCGGGAGGAGGTGGGATCTGTATGCTTCTCTTGCTCATCTGACAAATATCGCAAAAAAGGATTATCTTTGCGCCATGCCAAAAGCAAAAAGCAGCGTAGAAATCAAGAATCGCAGGGCTTCGTTCGATTACGAGTTCCTCGAGACATATCAGGCCGGCATCGTTCTGTCCGGCACGGAGATCAAGTCCATCAGGGCCGGTAAGGCTTCTCTGGTGGATGGCTTCTGCTATTTCTCCGGAAACGAGCTCTACGTGAAGAACATGCATGTCGCTGAGTATCACTGGGCAAGCAGCTGGGGCAGGCACGACCCTCGCCGCGACCGCAAGCTCCTGCTCACCAGAAAGGAACTCATCAAGCTCCAGCGTTCGGTAAAGGAGAAGGGACTCACCATCGTTGCCGTGAAGCTCTATATCGCGGACAACGGATATGCCAAGCTCCTCATCGCCCTTGCACGCGGTAAGAAGGAGTATGACAAGCGCCAGTCCATCAAGGAAAAGGACCTCCGTCGCGAGATGGAGCGCATGTAGCTTGCAACATTGTCTTGCCTTTCTGCATCTTTAAGGCAAACATCTGGAATGCACATGGACAGACATATAATGATCATTGCAAGCGTCGCTTCGGCTATGCTTGCGCTTTCGTCTGTTTCTGCTGATGCGAGGAACCCATACAGGCCTACTACCTCCTATGGCTACGGCCACACCATCGAGACTCATCTCGGTTGGGCCGGATCGCCATATGCGATCGATGGTGAGGCTCGCAGGGCAAGGGGAATCGCGACCGGCGCAGACTTCAACATCAGGTACTCATATTTCATCGGACGTCATTTCGGCGTCTACGCGCAGCTTGACTTTGCAAGTACCTCGGCCAGCCAGGAGAAATTCTTCGGCGTCGTGAACAAGGCTGATGGGAACAGGTACAAGTATTCCTATGACCATGGCTGGTACGCAGATATGAAGCAGAGGAGCTACTCGCCGCTTGCCACGATCGGAGGAGTTTATCGTCTGGATTTCGGGCAGTGGAGCTTCCGCCCGAGAGTGGGTCTGGGATTCGGCTCCTTCAAGGACAAAGGTTACAGCTATATGCGTTCGGACAGGGATGGAGAAATGAAGAACAACATGTTCTTCGAACAGACCCTGGTGCGTCCGCAGGCTGACTACATGGAGACATACTTCGGTAAGAGAAGGAGCCCGGCTTTCCTCTTCTCGCTCAGCGCTCAGCTCACCTATACCATCCGCAACCATTTCTTCTTCTCGGTAGAGGCCGGAATCAAGGACATGCCTACGACCGTAGCATACGTGAACGACATCTACAAGAGCAAGTATGCCTACAATCCGCAGACTTGGGTGGACGCAGTGATCGATTCAGACCTGATAGGCCAATATACAAGGGATACCAACAGCATTTCCTCTGATGCCAGTGCTCCTTCTATCGGCTCTCTGATGAATCTCAGCTTCGGTATCGGTTGGAATATCGGTTGGAACAGAAACGAAAACTATAGGAGGAGGTAGTCATGAAGAAAGTTGTCATCGCAATCTTTGCTGCTCTGGCAGCAATCTCCGTCGCTTCATGCGACGTGATGTTGACTGATCCGAAGCCGATTCATGTATTAGATCAGAAATACCTTCTGACCTTGGAGAACAGGAGTGATCATGACGTCGTATGGTACGTTCCTGCTCATGGCGCCTTCCCATGCGAACTCGCAGGCGCACTTCCAGGAGTCCTGACCGACGCGGAGAGGGAGAAGGAGTTCCACAAGCTCGCTGCTCACACCTATGTCGAGGTCGTGATCACTGAAGACTCCTACAAGAGCAACATCGAGACATACCACCCAAAGGACAGAGTCAATTTCTATTTCTTCGATGCCAAGGTGTTCGAAAGCGAGAGCTGGGAGGACATCGTCGCGGGCGAGAAATGGCTCGCAAAGTACAGCTACAGTGCGGACGACGTCATCCTCATGAACAAGAAGATCCGCTATCCTGAATCCATATAGTGCAGAGGCACTCAGGTAGATGAAAAACAAAGGCAGCGCTCCATCAGGGGCGCTGCCTTTTGCTTGGGTGTCAAGCCCTTAAAGCTTGAAAGTCTCCTTTACCTTGTCGACGCTGTCGAGGAGCTCCCATCCGAAGAACTGGATCTCCTGCTCGACGGTCTTTCCGTCGCGCACGAGGGTGACGTTCTGCCTGTAAGGGGTCCTTCCGACATGGCCGTAGGCTGCGGTCGGCTCGTAGATTGGATTCTTGAGTCCGAACTTCTCCACGATCTTGGCCGGGCGGAGGTCGAAAATCTCGTTGATCTTCTCTGCGATGAGAGCGTCAGGGATCTGCTTGCCGCACTCGGTGCAGGTCGCTGCGGTTCCGTAGGTGTTGACATAGATGCTGACTGGCCTTGCGACGCCGATTGCGTAGCTGAGCTGGACGAGCATCTCGCGTGCTACTCCGGCTGCAACCATGTTCTTCGCGATGTAGCGGGCTGCATACGCTGCAGAGCGGTCCACCTTGGATGGATCCTTTCCGCTGAATGCTCCACCGCCGTGTGCGCCCTTGCCGCCGTAGGTGTCGACGATGATCTTGCGGCCGGTCAGACCGGTGTCTCCGTGAGGACCGCCGATCACGAACTTGCCGGTTGGGTTCACATGGAGGATGTAGTCGCCCTTGAAGAGGGCTGCGGTCTCCTCCGGAAGCTCTGAGATAAGTTCAGGGATGAGATAGTCCTGGACGTCCTGACGGATCTTGGCCTGCATTGCAGCCTCCTCGTCGAACTCGTCGTGCTGGGTTGAGATCACGATGGTGTGTACGCGAACGGGAGAATTGGTCTCGTCGTCGTACTCGATGGTGAACTGGCTCTTCGCGTCCGGACGGAGGTAGGTCATCACCTTGCCTTCGCGGCGGAGCTTCGCGAGAATCACGAGAGCCTTGTGGGAGAGGAAGAGCGGGAGCGGCATGTACTCCTCGGTGTCGCAGCATGCGTAACCGAACATCATTCCCTGGTCACCGGCACCCTGCTTGTCGGCGGCGTCCTCGCTGACCTTGGAGGCCTGGGCACGGGTCACGCCCTGGTTGATGTCCGAGCTCTGCTCATGGATGGCCGAAAGGATTCCGCAGCTGTTGCCGTCGAACATGTACTCGGCCTTGTTGTAACCAATTCTGTTGATGACGCGACGCGCGGTGGTCTGGATGTCCACGTATGCTTCGCTGCGCACCTCACCGCCAATGACTACGAGACCTGTGGTGCAGAATGTCTCGCAAGCGACCTTCGCGTCAGGATCCTGACGGAGGAATTCATCAAGGACAGCGTCGGAGATCTGGTCTGCGACTTTGTCCGGGTGTCCCTCGGACACCGATTCGGAAGTGAAAAGGTATTTCATTACGTTTCAGTATATAAAACAAAAAACTCCGGCATGATGACATGCGGAGTACACATAAAAACGCAAAATGATATTTCGATTTTAGCATTTTTTAGTGTGGTTGCAAGCAGGCAAATCTCTCCACATGTATCTTGGCCGCAAAGGTACGCCAAAAAAACAATTATGCAAGAAAAAGTTGCGATTGTTAAGCCTGCATTTCGATATTGTTAAAATTATTTAAAAGGCTCATTCTTATTGTGTTTATACCGTTTTATTGGTTATATTTGCACGCGCTTAAAAAGGCGTTCGTTTGAAACGAAACAACTAAATCAATACTATCAGTTTTTTATGAAGCAAACAATTAAGATTTTCGTAGCCGCTGTCGCGGCGTTGTTTGTGGGTGTTTCTGCCTCAGCGCAGATCGTGACATCCAACCTGAGCGGTCATGTGACTGATAACACCGGCGAGCCAGTGATTGGTGCAGCCGTTATCGCAACACACACCGAGTCAGGTACTATCTATGCTGCCGCAACCAATGTTGAAGGTCACTACTTCATCAACGGTATGCGTGCCGGTGGTCCTTACACCGTTGAAGTTTCTTGTCTTGGCTATCAGACAGTTACCTACACCGGTCTTACTCTTCAGCTTGCTGAGACCTTCAATCTCAACGTCGAGATGCCAGACGACAGCGAGATGCTCAGCGAGGCAATCGTGATCTCTGACGCAGCATCCAAGTTCGCTGCAGAGAAGACAGGTGCAGCTACCAACATCTCCAACAAGGAGATCAGCTCTGTCCCTACCATCAGCAGAAGCATCACCGACGTTACCCGTCTCTCACCTTACGGCGGTAGCGGCATGAGCTTCGCAGGTGCTGACGGTCGTACCGCGAACTTCACCGTCGACGGTGCGAACTTCAACAACAACTTCGGTCTTAGCGACAAGCTCCCTGGTGGTGGCAGCCCTATCTCTATCGATGCAATCGAGGAGCTCCAGGTCGTCATCTCTCCATTCGACGTTCGTCAGACCAACTTCATCGGTGGTGGTGTCAACGCTATCACCAAGTCAGGTACCAACAAGGTAAAGGGTACTGCATACATCCTCCACAGAAACGAGAACATGCGCGGTAACCAGGTTGCCGGTCAGGAAGTTTCTGGTGCAAGGGATAGGGATCGCAACACTACCGTAGGTTTCACCCTCGGTGGCCCTATCATCAAGAACAAGCTCTTCTTCTTCGTGAACTTCGAGTATGGTAACACTCCTACCGTAGCCAACCGCTGGAGAGCTTCCCAGAATGGTGTCGGCGACGAGAAGAAGTATCTCTCATACGCTTCAGTAGCTGACATGGAGAGGGTTAAGCAGCACGTGATGGACAAGTACGGATATGACACAGGTTCTTACACCGAGTTCCCTGCAGACGAGAAGAACTACAAGGTTCTCGCACGTATCGACTGGAACATCAACGACAAGAACAAGCTTGCTCTCCGTTACAACTACACCAACAACCTCGGTTGGAACGCTCCTAACGCTTCTTCAATGGACGGTGGTACACGTTCTCCTTACGGACGTACCTCACTCTACAGTATGTCGTTCGCTAACTCGATGTACTCTATGAGCAACCTCCTCCACTCAGTTTCTGCCAACCTCAACAGCCGCATCAGCGACAATCTCTCTAACGAGTTCCTCGCTACCTTCACCAAGGCTGACGATGTCCGTGGCACCAACTCAGAGGACTTCCCATTCATCGATATCCAGGACGGTACCGGCACTAACACCCAGTACATGGCTCTCGGTTACGAGCTCTTCACCTGGAACAATGCAGTGCACAACACATCAATCACTGCAAAGGATGAGCTTACCTATTACACCGGTGCTCACAAGATCCTCGCAGGTATCAACTACGAGTATCAGATGGCAGACAATGCCTACATGAGAAACGGTACAGGTTACTATCGTTACGCAAGCGTTGACGATTTCATCAATGGCGCTACTCCTGAGGTTGTCGCTCTCACCTACGGTTATGCCGGTGAGGAGAATCCTGCTGCCCGCGTACAGTACCACAAGCTCGGTATCTATGCACAGGAGGAGTGGAATCCTACAAACAACTTCAAGCTTACTGCAGGTATCCGTCTCGACGGTCTCTTCTTCGACAACGGCGACCTCATGACAAACCAGGCAATTTATGACATCGTTTACCCTGACATGGACGGCAACGAGCGTCATATCGATACCGGCAAGTGGCCAGGCGCACAGGTCTCAGTTTCTCCTCGTATCGGTTTCAACTGGGACGTTCTCGGCAACAAGACTCTCAAGGTACGTGGTGGTACCGGTCTCTTCGTAGGTCGTCTCCCACTCGTGTTCTTCACCAACATGCCAACCAACGGCGGTATGGTTCAGTACAGAGCTGCGCTCAACGCAAAGTCTAAGCTCAACGGCCAGACCGTCGACATGAGCCAGTTCGCAGGTGGCGTTCTCCGCAGGGAGGCGCTCAAGGACAAGCTCATCTCAATGGGTGCTCCTAACACCATCTCTCCAGAGGACGGTACACTCCCTTCAGCAATCGCTGCAGTGGATCCTAAGTTCAAGATGCCTCAGGTATGGAAGACCTCGATCGCGATCGACTACTCTTTCCCTACCTCATTCCCATTCTCAATCACTGCTGAGGGTATCTACAACAAGACCATCAACGCTGCCAGCATGACTGACTGGAGCATGATGCCAGTCCAGGGCTTCGCAACCTTCAACGGTGCTGACAACCGTCCTATCTATCCTTCAGGCTTCCGCCAGGGTACCAAGGCATTCGTCCTCACCAACACCAACAAGGGTTATGGTTGGTCAGGCGTTGTGAGCGTCAACATGCGTCCTATCCCAGAACTCAGCTTGAGCGCTTCATATACTCACACCGTATCTAAGGAGATCACCTCTCTCCCTGGTTCAGATGCTGAGTCTGCATTCACTTACGTTCCTACCACCCACGGTCCGAACAACATCAAGCTCCACAACTCTCAGAACGTTACACCTGACCGTTTCATCGCATCAGGTACCTACAACGACAACTGCGGTAACCACTTCAGCCTCATCTACGAGACTTGGAGGGGTGGTGCAAACTACTCATACATGCTTGCTAATGACATGAACGGCGACGGCTATCAGTACGATGCTCTCTACATCCCTACTGACGGTCAGGTTGCAAACAAGGAGTTCCGTTTCGTTTCTGACAACGATATGGAGCGCTTCATGGGCTTCGTTCATGCAGACAAGTATCTCAGCAAGCATCAGGGCCAGTATGCAGAGGGTTACAGCGTATACAACCCTTGGATGCACAGGTTCGACTTCTCTTACAAGCATGACTTCAAGATCAACGTAGGCAAGTCAACCAACACCATCCAGCTCAGCCTCGACATGAAGAACGTTGCGAACCTCTTCAACTCTAAGTGGGGAACAGGCAAGTATATGTCAGCTGGTCTCAACTCCGGCCGTATCCTCAAGTATGAGGGCACCGATGCAGAGGGTTACCCAACCTTCTCTACTCCTTCAGCTGTCAGCGCGTCTACCGAGACTTGGGTTCCTTCAGTCTCTGTCGGCCAGTGCTGGTACGCTTCTATCGGTATCAGATATATGTTCAACTAATTTAAGTAGAGAGCAACATGAAACTTAGAAATATTTTTGCTGCAATCTTTTCCCTCGCGCTCGTCGCTACCGGCTGCGTGAAGGAGGAGCCTACAACTCTCAAGGAGATCCAGCTCTCTGAGACTTACGTGAGCATCCCTGCCACTGGTGGTGAGGTGAAGGTCACCGTAAATGCAACCACCGCATGGAAGCTCAATGATATCTATGCTGTGACTACCAAGGATGCTGATGGCAACAAGGTTACCACCAACCAGCCTACTCCTGCATGGCTTTCTGTAGACAAGACCTCAGGTGAGGCTGGCCAGACTGTCCTTACTTTCTCTGCAGCTGCAGACAACGCCGGCCACGAGGCTGAGATTCAGTTCGCGGCTGGTCTCCATACTCAGTTCCTCATTGTCCGTCAGGGCGAGATGACCGCGTCATCAGCTACTTGTGCAGAGATCATCGCCGGTGCCGATGGCAAGACCTATAGGGTAAAGGGTGTTTGTAGGGAAATCTACAACACAACCTATGGCAACTGGTATCTCAACGACGGTACAGGTGAAATCACCATCTATGGTACTCTTGATGCAAAGGGTGCGGAGAAGAACTTCGCAAGTCTCGGTATCGAGGCTGGTGACGTAGTTGAGGTCGAAGGTCCTAAGACTACTTATGTTTCTTCATCTGGAGACGTTACACACGAGCTCGTCAATGTTACCGTAATCAAGATCGAGAAGTCTCTAATCAAGGTCGTTTCTCCTGAGGCAACCGTTCCTGCAACAGGTGGTGAAATCGAGGTGAAGGTTGCTCACAAGGCAGCAGGTGCTCTCGTTGATGTTCCTGAGGATGTGACTTCATGGATCAACTATGTGTCATCAAGCTATAAGACTGGTGTCGCTACCAAGATTGAGCCTAATCCAGCTGATACCACTATCTTCAAGTTCAAGGTTCAGCCTACCGCAGGTTCAGGCCGCACTGCAACTCTTACCTTCAAGGCTGGAGTTAATGGCAAGTCAAGCGTTACCTACAAGGTAGCTCAGGTCGGCAACCCTTCAACCATCGCAGAGATCTTCACCAAGGGTCCTGGCAACTATCTCGTTGAGAAGGCTGTCGTAATGGCAAAGGCTGGTAGCAACGTGATCATCAGCGACGGTACCGCAAACATCATGGTCTACTCTTCAGGCAACACTCTCGAGGTTGGTGACTGCATCAAGCTCGACGGTGCTGAGGTATCTGAGCGCAGTGGTCTCCTTCAGTTCGGAAGCCCTAAGTTCGAGGTTCTCAAGGAGAAGGCTACCCCTGAGTATGGTACTCCAGTCGAGATCATGACCGAGGATGATGTCAAGAACTGGGGTGGTAACCCTCAGTACCAGTACATCCACTTCTCAGGCGTGATGGGTGACGACAACAGGACCATCAGGGTAAGCGGCAGCGAGTACGGTATCTATATCGCAGCTACCGAGGGCTTCGCTGGCAAGACCGTGAACGTTTACGGTTATGCTAACGGTAAGGCAAGCTCATACAAGACCATCACCACTACCCTCGTTTCTATCGAGGAGGGTGCTGCTCCTGCATACCCAACTACCCTTGCACATACCTCATGGCAGCAGAGTGAC
Source organism: Candidatus Cryptobacteroides sp. (assembly GCF_056207615.1). Taxonomy (NCBI): domain Bacteria; kingdom Pseudomonadati; phylum Bacteroidota; class Bacteroidia; order Bacteroidales; genus Candidatus Cryptobacteroides; species Candidatus Cryptobacteroides sp. The sequence continues at coordinate 24,842 of NZ_JBAEER010000097.1, forward strand.
GAGGGTGCTCTTGCAGTAGCTATCTTCACAGATGCTACTCACGGCATGCTCGTGAACGGTGATGAGGAAGACGGTATCTGGTGGGATGAGATTGACAATCCAGAAGAAGTTACTTTCACTTACAGCTATGATCCTTCAACTGGTAAGGGCTCAATCAACAGCTTCAACTTCGGTGAGCTTCCTTTCGAGTTCAATGAGGAAGGTGCAATGTACATCATGATGGGTGAAGATCCTTATGGACCATTCACTCAGATCGACTACGTTGAGCCTCAGCTCCCTGGCGGTGGTGATAAGAGCGGTGTCGTTTACACCCTTCAGGTACCTAAGAATGCGAGCAACACCAATTACACCCTTGTATACGATGTTGACGTGGACGGTATCACCTGGAGCGTACCTGGTAACCAGTCGCTCGATGCTGGCTTGAAGCTTGGTGGTAAGCTCGCAGAGGCTACTGACAGAGCAATTGTAAGCAAAACTGCCCTCAGCAGTGACGTGAAGACTGTTACTGTGACTCACGGAAGCGGTGATTCTGCTATCACTGTCAATGGCATGACTCTTTCTGTATACGCTTCAGCCGACGATGCAGCTGCAAACACCAATGCTATTGCTACCGTTAGTGCTACCTATGCAGATCAGGGAACATCAACCTTCACTAAGGAAGGCACCCAGTCTTGGGCAAACTGCTACTATCGCATCAACTACAACCTCAGTTCTTCAGATTCAAGCAAGAACAAGGGTATCATCTTCGTAAAGGCAGAGTTCGCTAACTAGTCTTACACGATAAAGATAACTCAAAGGGGCTACGAGAAATCGTGGCCCCTTTTTTTGCCTAAATAGTAATTATTGGCTACTTTTGGAGCTATGCTATTAAATGTCAGAAGAATCGTCAAAGCAGCTGCTTCGGCGCTGCTTTTTTTCGTCATCTCGCCTGTGCTCTTTTCCGTGCAGTCCTGCACCGAGAGGGAAGTAATCGAGAATGTGGTCGAGGTCCAGACCTATCCGGATCTCGAAGGCATGAAGGCGGATACGCTTTTCATGCATTCTGCGATATTGGAGTTCTATGGGGCATATTCGGAGACCGTGGACAGATGGTATCTCACCCTGTATACCGGAGAGCGTGCTGAATATGACCTGGCCACAGATACCTATACGGGCAAAGGTCAGATGGTCAAGCTGTGCCTTCAGACTGCCATTTCCAGCGGGAAGGAGGACGGATGGAATGTACTTGCCCAGCATTATACTGCCCCTGATTCCTACTCTGACCTTCGCATAGGACAGTGGGAAACAGGTTATGACGATGAGTTTGACCATCCATACTATGGCACGCTATGGGCCAGCTATGGATCATACTATCTCAACCTTGACGCGTCGGAATATGCTCCATATATGTTCCTTGACGGGGACTTCACTATTTCCAGGGACAAGTCTACAGGCAAGTTTACCGTTGAGGGCATGCTTGTGGACGGTACGTTCACCAAGAGGAGGTTCGTGTACAACGGAGACTTTACGCAGATTGCGGACTATGAGTTCCCTGGCGCTCCGGACACGTCGCTGAAGAATGACGTGACGCTTACCCGTGCGGAGCTTCCTAAGCTCTGGATATGCGATCGCGGTGACCAATACCGCTATGAGAATCCTCCTCGCTTCAGCAACTACAGGGTGTTCCTTACAGGCGGCGACGTGAGCGTTGCCATGCCGAGCAAGACCAGCAAGATCACGTTCTCGGGAGAGGGACCTGTCATGATGCTTGACCTCTTCGTGAGCCCGGATGCTGGCGGGAAGATTCCAGCAGGAGAATACAAGATCGTAAGACGCGAACCTGGCGGCGGAATCGACGGCTCGCAGATTTGGCCTTTCAAGATACTCGAGGGCTATCCTCACTTCTATTTCTCGACCCTCCAGGGCTCATGGTACTTCAATCTGGCTTCTACCGGATACTGGACTGGGGACTATGGAAGGGTAACGGAAGGAACACTCAGCGTGTCCTATGACGCCGGCAGCGACGATCCGACCCTCAAGGCAGAGCTCCTTGATTGCGGCGATCCTGCCCACAAGATCCTCATCGATTGGAAATAATTTGAAATAACGACATCATGAACATAAAGAAACTAATGTCTATACTGACGGCAATTTCAATGCTCGTCTTAGCCTGCAGACCAGATGATCCCACTCCAAGACCGGAGCCGGAACCGGATCCTGTAGATCCCGTCGTTCCGGATGTGCCCAGCTTCGTCCAGAAGGATGACGTCATCTATCTTCTGAGCGACAAGGGCGTGGTTGAGAAGGAGATTAAGGTCGCCTCTACCGCCTGTTATTCAGATACGGGCTTCTATGCCTTCTACCTCGCGGACTTCCCCGGACTTTCCAAGGAAATGATCAAGAAGGGACTTGACCTAGACCTGGAAAAGGACAACATCATTGCGGTCAATATTCTCAGCCCGCTGAACGGTCAGCCGGTCGACGTGAAGCTCGAACATCTGCGCTATCTTATTTCTACTCTCATTCCAGGAGTTGTCACATTCGACTCGTCCAATGAGACCCCTACTGACGAGATCATGTACGGAGTTTTCACGCTCAGCGTTGATAAGGAAGCGAAGACGGCAAGCTTCGAGATCGAGATCAAGCTAATCGACAGACGTACCATACTTGTGAAGACCACCTCCGAGTATACTCCTGGTGGAGAGAACGAGTCCACCTTCCTTTGGGGCGAGGACTACTCACGTCCTGTCAGAGCGGCTTTCTATCAGACAAGCGACGAGTACGTGGACGTCATGTATTTCACCACCGGAGGCATCGAGTACGGCGAGGACATCCCAAGGACGACTTACGCGATGATTGCACCTAAAGCAGAAATCTGTGACGGACAATTCCACAACATTGCCGACTGTCTTGCTGACGGAACTCTGCAGATGATGGTCCGCGACTTCGCCAGCGAGTGGGATATGGTTTCAGGTAGCCTTGCGGTCGAGATCAAGGGAGAACATGACTATTGCGTGACAGTCTCCGGAGCCAAGGCTTCGGACAGGAACGGATACACGAGCACGCATAATAGCCTCGACATGTATTGGAACGGTCCTCTCGTTGACGTGTCAATCGAGAGGCCTGTCGACAACGCTTTCTTCGTAGGAAAGACCCGTCATGCCATAGGCACGGCCCTTATCGACCTTAGCGGATCACTTGCCCAGATATATTGGACAGAGGCGGAGGGTGTCACCTCCGTTGCCGAGGCAGAAGCTTCGGATCATGTGCGCATGACAGTGAGCAAGCAGAACTACAACCGCTCTGCCGGACTTTCGACAGACGGAGCGTTTTCTCTTTTCTATGACGGTAAGACCTGGGACAAGACCAATCTCGACACAGGCTCATATATCGTCCATTCGCTCAACGAGGAGACTGGGCTATACCACAGTGAGCTTGCCAATCTCTGGCCGCTCAGCGGCTCTAGCGTGGTGCTGAAACTCGAATATAAAGGCAACGTAGTAATATTATCAGGTAATGAGACTTAAGCATCTGATTTTTTGCATCCTGCTTCTCGCCGTCTCCTGCGCCGAGAAGGAGCCTATCTATAAGGATGTCATAAAGGAAGTTCCCGTCACACCACTTTCCAAGTATGTCTATGACGGAAAGGATTACAGCGTGCATACTCTTCTCTACTCCGAGGATGAGACCTATGTGGAACTGATAATCGCACGCGAACCGGAGGCACCCTATGGCTCATACGTGACCATCTTCATGCATAAGGACAACATCGGAAAGACTCTCGATTTCTCGAATCCTTCCCTTACCAACAGGTTGGACTATATGCTGGTCTTCGAGGATGTCGACCATTACTATTCTCCTATGTTCGCCCCGCTTTCCGGTACGCTAAAGGTCCAGCCAAAGCCATACAGGGCCGTTCTGGATGCAGTAATGGCTGACGGGAAGCGTCTCACATTGGACTGCACCGGCTTCGTGGAGGCGGCAGAAGAATAGTATTTATTGCTATATTTGCCATACGGTTATCCATTAAATAATCTTAACACAACAATATGAAACTCAGGAACTTTATTCTCTGCATCATGGCTATGGCCACCGTTCTCATCTCTTGTACCAAGAAGGAGGAGGCCGCTCTCTATCTTGAGCAGAGTTCGGTCAGCTTTGAGCAGGACGGCGGAAGTGCAACCGTGTCCTTTGTGTCTACAGTAGCATGGAATGTCCGCGGATTCGTGGACATCGCTTGGGCAAAGGTTTCTCCTATCAGCGGAAACGGTGCCAAGCAGGGTCAGGGCGACAAGTCAGTCCAGACCATCACCATCGTTGCAGACCCTAATACCGGTGAACCTCGCAACGGTGAAATCAGCATCGTTGCCGGCAGCATCACCAAGACCGTCAAGATCAGCCAGGCCGGTATTGTCACCGCTCCAGGCCCAGGCACTGGTACCGATCCTATCCCAGGCACAGACCCGGAGGAAGGAACTCTCTATTCTATTGATTTCACCAAGACCATGGACGGTTGGACGACCAACGACGTCAAGGGCAGCGGTATATGGACAAGGACCGATCAGTACGGTATGAAAGGTACCGGTTATATCGACAATACCAACACAGAGGCTGATTCATGGCTCATTTCACCTGTCATCAGCCTTGCCGGCTACACTACCGCATATCTCAGGTTCGACCATGCAATCAACAAGCATGCGAGCCACGCGAGCGCGTTGGAGCAGTCTACCGCATGGGTTCGCCTCGAAGGTGGAGAGTGGGTGAAGCTCAACCCTAAGTTCCCGACTTCGCTTTCATGGACCTTCATGGATTCAGGCTTCGTCGACCTCACCTCATACACCGGAAAGAAGGTGCAGCTCGGTTTCCATTATACCAGCAGCGCAGAGTCTGCCGGAACATGGGAGATCAAGGCGCTCGAGATCGTCAGCAGCAACGTGAGCAATGAGGTCACTCCTGCGACCTTCAAGTCAGACGCTCTTCCTTCGTGGATGGAAATTCCTGCACTCAGCGGCGAGGATGGAATGTATTACGTGCGTCACGACATGACTCTCAGCGGCGGAATTAAGCTCCGCAACTACTCTTTCTACTTCGATGTGAACAACAAGCTTGCGCATTGGGTGGCATACCCTCTCAACAAGACCTTCCGTGGCTCTGGTTCCCGTACCGACGCGTGGGACTATGATCCTAAGGTCCCTAAGGAGTATCAGGCAGTGCTCTTCAGCGGCTTCAAGGATTCTAATAATGCTTCCGGCGTTTACGACAGAGGCCATCAGCTTCCTTCTGCAGACCGCTACACAGACAATAAGTCTACCTTCTACTTCACCAACATGACGGCTCAGCTTGGTACTCTCAACCAGAATTCATGGGACAAGCTCGAGCAGAAGGTGAGGACCTGGTCGGAATCATTCGACACTCTCTACGTCGTTACCGGAGCAGATATCCGTAGCAGCGACAAGATTGCCTACGACAATACCGGTGCGTCTGTACCTGTGCCTGTCGGCTATTTCAAGGCCCTTCTCGGCTACAAGAAGTTCGGCAACTTCGGCGTTGGCGGCGAGTATACCGCAATAGGATTCTATTATGAGCATAAAGCCTATCCAAATGACCTCTCAGACGTCATCAATCAGGCTATGACCATAGACGAGCTCGAGGAGAAGATGGGAATGGACTTCTTCGTTAACCTTCCAGCAAGGAGCGACAAGGCTGCCGAGATAGAATCCACCCGGGACGCATGGTGGAAATAGAACCTGACGAAACAAAACAGATATGAAAAGAATAATCACTGCTTTGGCAGTAACAATTGCCATGACAGCATGCAACCAGAATCCCTTCCTCAGTGAATGGGACACCCCATACGGCATCCCGCCGTTCGATAAGATCCATGACTCGGACTATGTCCCTGCAGTCAAGTATGGTATCCGCCAGCAGAGTGCCGAGATCGATGCCATCATTCTCAACAGCGACGAACCTACATTCGAGAATGTCGTCGAAGCATATGACCGCTCCGGTGCCGTTCTCGGCAAGGTGCAGTCCGTGCTTTTCAATCTCAGCGAGTCTGATGGTACGGAGTCTATCATCAATGTGGTAGAAGAGGTGACCCCTATGCTCTCGGAGCATTCTGACAACATCTTCATGAACCGCGCCTTCTTCGAGAAGGTGAAGGCCGTGTATGACAAGCGCGAAAGCCTTGGCCTGAGCGTAGAGCAGAACACCTACCTCAAGGATCTCTACGATTCGTTCATCCAGAACGGCGTGGATCTCGACGAAGAGTCGCAGGCAAAGCTTCGCGACGTGAACACCGAACTGTCGAATCTCTATCTCCAGTTCGGAAACAACCTGCTCGCAGAGAGCAACGCCTTCACCGCGGAGTTCGGCATGTCGGTATCCGAGTACTATCCGTTCATGGGTAGGAGCGAGGACCGCGCACTTCGAGAGAGAGTCTTCAAGGCATACTCGAACAGAGGCAATAACGGCAACACATACGACAACAAGGCTGTTGTCGAGAAGATCATGAAGCTTCGCATTGAGAGGGCAAACATCCTCGGATTCGATACTCCTGCTGACATGATTCTCGAGAATACCATGGCCAAGAAGGCTTCTGCTGTCGATTCATTCCTTGCGGAGATTATGGACGCAGCGGTCACACGTGCCAAGGAAGAGGTTGCTGACATGCAGACCGTGATGGACAAGGACATCGCTGCCGGCGTAGTCGAGGCCGGTTCTACCATCCAGCCTTGGGACTATCTCTACTATTCCGAAAGAGTACGCAAGGAGCGCTTCGACCTCGATGAGGAGCAGTACAAGCCATATTTCAAGATGGAGAACGTCCGCAAGGGCGTATTTGACAACGCAAGCCGTCTCTATGGTCTCCAGTTCAAGCCTATCACCGGCGTTGCTCTCTACAACCCTGAGGCCGAGGCCTTCGAGGTGACCGACGCTGACGGATCTCTCATCGGTGTCATCATCACCGACTACTATCCTCGTCCTATCAAGAGGGGAGGCGCGTGGATGAGCAACTTCACTGACCAGTATATCGCTGACGGCGTGAACGTGCGTCCTGTCATCGTCAACATCGGTAACTTCACCAAACCTACCGCAGATACTCCTTCACTCCTTACCCTCGACGAGGTCGAGACCATGTTCCACGAGTTCGGACATGCCCTTCACGGCCTGCTCTCTCAGTGTACATACAGGGGCACCAGCGGTACCAACGTGAAGCGTGACTTCGTGGAGCTCCCATCTCAGATCAACGAGAACTGGGCTTTCCAGAAGGAGGTCCTCGCTACCTACGCCTTCCATTACGAGACCGGCGAGGTCATTCCAGACGAGCTTGTTGACAAGATCATCGCTGCCGGCAACTTCAACCAGGGCTTCACTACCACCGAGCTTGTCGCAGCCAGCATCCTTGACATGAAGTGGCATGAACTCTCATCTATGGATGGTATCAGCGTCGAGTCCTTCGAGAAGAAGGTATGTGACGAGATCGGTCTCATCGACGAGATCATCCCTCGTTACCGCAGCACCTACTTCAACCATATCTTCGGAAGCTCAGGCTACAGCGCAGGCTACTACAGTTACCTCTGGGCCGAGGTTCTCGACAAGGACGCCTTCGACCTCTTCCTTGAGAAGGGACTCTATGATCAGGCTACCGCTACCTCATTCCGTCGCAATGTCCTCGAGAAGGGTGGCTCTGACGATCCTATGGTGATGTACAAGCGCTTCCGCGGCGCCGACCCGGATCCTGCAGCTCTCCTCAGGGCGCGTGGTCTCAAGTAGACACGAATCCATCGAAATGATTGCTACCTTTGAGAAGACACTAAACCGTCTACCACATGGGCTTCACCACCACAAAATTCTTCCCGCAGGCGGTCTCTCCTACGGCATATCAGATCGGCCAGTACGGCAGGACTCCGGTCAGCATCGTATACGCCGCCGACGGGAGGAAGCTCAGCGAGACCTATGTGCCGAGGCTGGGAAACAGGGGGCTGGCAAGGATATATTCCGGCAGCTGCATCTTCACGGCGACCGCGCTCAGCAAGGTGCTCTACGACTTCAGTGCAAGATATCTCGAGACTTCTAACGGACGCTTCACTACGATTGACCCGTATGCCGAGAAGTATCCATCAGTCAGCCCATATGTTTATTGCGCCGGGGATCCGGTGAATAGGGTGGATCCGGATGGAGCCAACTGGTATTCACGGATTAACGATGATGGCGAAATTACATATAAATATGTTGAAGGGCAGATGTCTAAAGACGACCAAAAGAAATATCGATATACTGATTTGGGATATTCCTATGTGGATAGGGCTAATAATAAATATTATAGCTTATTTGGCAATATTCTGCCGATTGCAGATAGCAATGGGCAAGAAAGCCTTGAGTTCTTTTTATATCAGCATATTGATAATTTAATTACGAAATATTATACAAGCTTAGATGGGGCTGTTCAAGAAAACTTCTATTCCGGAACAAAGGCCTCCGATTATGGATTTTCTTATAATGGACAGGGGTTTCATAGTGAGACTGGCAATAATGGTGGAACTATTTATAGGTCACTAAATAATGCAAACAATAGCAGTTTGCACATCCGAATGATGCCTCCCAATAAGAGTAGACGTTTTGGAGGGTATTTCAATGCTCCATCATGGTATGGCTGTTTTATGATTCTTTCAAATTCTTCTGGTTACGATGTGGTTCAAGTTAACTTTGACGAAAAGAATGCGTCATCGTTCAGAATGGCAATTAACCGTTTATTTAGCAAGAAATAGGAAATGGGGGTGTATAAATATTTCTTTATTGTCCTTTGTCTTATCACAACTACCGTTGGAAGACATAATGTCCGTCAAGAATCTCTAGACCACGAGACGTATTCTGAACTAAACAGCATTATTGAGTACTATTCTCGTTGCTATTACAGGTTGCCTAAAAAGATTAAAGACATTAAGTCATTCTTGCGCAAATGGGAGCAACAAAATCATGAAACTTTTCCAGACGTCTATCGTGGTGTGGCAGAATCTTTATGTAACGGTGTCTTAATGGAATCTTTCGCTGATTCTGTTTTTTTATATAACAGCAAAGTTGCAACAGGCTGTGTTGTCTATGGTCATCCACTGTATTGGTTTATGAATAAGGAGTTGTATCCTTCAAACAGACTTGATTTCTCGTATCAGTTTCAACCGTGTGCGTATGACAGAAATGGCAATTATCTGTTTAATTGGGATAGTTCAGACCTATGCAAACAATTATTGGACATAGCTTCTTTTCATGATTCGGAGATTGTTCATTACATTATTCATGTTAATAAGAAACGTGAATCGATTGTCTTTACAAATGGCATTCAAGATAACCACGTTGCGACGGTTCTAACCCCAGTTATATATGACTACCTAGAGTCACATCCTCAGATTTATTCGGTTATAATCCCTCTATGATTTGTCTCAAATTTCAGATGAGCGGCAACACGCCTACGTACATGTTCTTCCTCACCGACCACCTCGGGAGCGTGAGGGTCGTGGCTGACGAGAACGGCACCGTAAGGCAGGTGAACCAGTATTACCCGTACGGAGACCTGATTGAGGATGCACGAATGGCAGAAAGCACGTTGGACAACCGCTACCGCTTCACCGGCAAGGAACTCGCGACGGAGACCGGACTCTACGACTTCAGCGCAAGATATCTCGAGACCTCGATGGGAAGGTTCACCACGATCGACCCGCTCGCCGAGAAGTATCCTTCGGTCAGTCCGTACGTCTACTGCGTAGGTGATCCGGTGAATAGTTTGGATGTAGATGGACGTGATATCTGGCGTTTTGATTCTTATGGGAACCTAGTTGATGAAGCTCCTTTGAGAGATGAAAAGAATGATGTCTTTATGATTGTTGAAAAAATGATGATGGAGAGTGGAAAGAGAGATCAGGACTGACGGTGTATCTACCATTTGGTACTATCACGCAGTTAACTAGCGATACCCCTTTGTTTTCTTTCAACAACGATAAAGATGCACAGTCAACCTTTGAAATCATGGCAAGGAATACAAATGTAGAATGGTCTCTTGTTACTTATTCTGATGAGACCAACGCACAGGTTGGGACTAGCAATAAGGAATTAAGTAATTCAACACTCATTAAGAGTATAAGTAACAGAGAATCAAAACTACAAAAGGCAGTTCATAGCCATCCTTCTGAGACATACCCATCGTCTAAAGATAAATCTTTATATTCGCAAGTGAAGAAAAAAGCACCATTGGCAGATGGTCAATTTATGATTTTTCATGTTCCAACGGGAAAATATATCAAGTATAATGAATTTGGTGCAATCTACGACGATGAAATGTTTGAATTGGATTAAGGCGATTATCATAATATTTATGTTGTTTATTCAATCTCAAGCCCCAGCATGTAAAAATAACACTACCTATTTGCCGTGTTATAGTTGTAATTCCGAGATTTTTTTGAAATACATAGTTGAACGTGCTGCCGCGACAGAAAGCTATATATGCTATGTCGACATACAAAGCAGTGCCATGAGCAATAGTACAAAGAATATTGTTGCCGATTTCGTACAAGACACTGAAGTTATTTTCAACGAATCAACGTTTGGAGTCATCAGAACAGGAACTTGTCTGATCGTCTTGTCAGGTGAAGATAACAACATGCTATTTGAGAAAAAGCAAAAAAAGTGTCAGAGGGTTAAGCTTTATAATGAATGTATCACTGAACTAGATGACGGAATATTAGAGTCGTATGTATTGAAAGACGGATCTATCTTTAAGCGCGATTGGGTAAAAAGAGAATTTGTTCCGTTGGAGGATGTGTTTCCAATACGCTGAGTGCTAATTGTTGAAAAGAAGACAAGACTGTTCTCCAGTTCGACCACCTCGGGAGCGTGAGGGTCGTGGCCGAGGCGAACGGCACCGTAAGGCAGGTTAACCAGTATTACCCTTACGGAGAACTGATTGAGGATGCACGAATGACAGAAAGCACGTTGGACAACCGCTACCGCTTCACCGGCAAGGAACTCGCGACGGAGACAGGACTCTACGACTTCATCGCAAGAGACCTCGATGGGAAGGTTCACCACGATCGATCCATTAGCCGAGAAGTATCCTTCAGTCAGCCCGTACGTCTATTGCGCCGGGGATCCGGTGAACAGAGTCGACAAAGACGGCAGAACATGGGAGGATGACAACCAGGCCGTACATGTTCGGTGGTACAGTATTATAGGAAGAAATCTGTTAGCTAACCCGAGCTATGAATTTCTAGATGGTTATTGGGATGAAGAATAGCTATTATATCAAACTGATTTCGCTATGCATGACTCTCATCTTGTGCAAGTTTAATTCTCTTGCTCAGATATATGAGG